>NZ_JASJFF010001165.1:0-4521 GCF_030065435.1 Microcystis sp. M53603_WE2 | reverse complement strand
TGGAGGAGTGCAGGGGTGGTGGGGGTGGAGGGGGTGGAGGAGTGCAAGGGTGGTGGGGGTGGAGGGGGCGGAGGAGTCCAGGGTTGGTGTGGGTGGGGGGGGGGGCGGGGGGGGGGGGACGGGGGGGGGGGGGGGGGGGGGTGGGGTGGGGGGGGGGTGGGGGGGGGTGGGGGGGGGGGGGGGGGGGGAGGGGGGGGGGGGGGGGGGGGGTGTGGGGTGTAGGGTGTGGGAATTGGGGAAGGGGGGAAGTGGGGAAGTGGGGTGTGGGGTGTGGGGTGTGGGGTGATGGGGAAGAGGGGAGATAAGATAATAAATATTGGTGATTTCACCTGATCTTGACTGAGCCTGGAAGTTTTATGAATAGTCTTTTGATTGCGGCTACGGATACCGATGCGGGTAAAACCGTTGTCACCACTGCTTTAGTGGCTTATTGGCAAAAATACTATCCATCCAAGGCCTTGGGGCTGATGAAATTAATGCAAACGGGTCAAGGCGATCGAGAATGGTATGAGGGCTTATTTCAGGGTCAATTAGAAATGATCACACCGCTGCAATATCAAGCACCCTTAGCGCCTCCTGTGGCTGCTGATTTGGAAGGTCGAGATATTCCTTTAGGGACGGTGTGGCAAGCTCTGCTGAACCTACAAAAAAGCCAAGATTTGGTTTTAATTGAGGGTTTGGGGGGTTTAGGTTGTCCTGTCACTCACGAGCTAACTTTGGCGGATTTAGCGGCTCAATGGCGGTTAAAAACCCTTTTAGTGGTGCCGGTGAAATTGGGAGCGATTTCCCAAACGGTGGCTAATATTGCCCTAGCAGAGCAAAAAAAGGTCAATTTGGGCGGAATTATCCTTAATTGTCTCGAACCGCGCACGGAGACGGAAATAGAGCAGTTAACACCGATCGATTTAATTCAATCCTTGACTAATTGTCCGGTTTTAGGTGTTTTTCCCTTTATCGAAGATCGTCGGGATTTGGATAAATTGGCCTCGGTGGTAGCCAGTTGGCCAGAAATTAAGCTGTCAAGCATTGAAATTGCTTGTTGAGACGAGGCAAAAGGCACAAGGCAAAAGGCAAAGCTGATTCCCAGCATCTTTCAATTTGACAACACCCATTGTAGGGCTAATTCATGAATTAGCCCTACAGGACATCGGGGGGGTAAGGGTAGGGTTGATTCATAGTAGGGTTAATTCATAGTAGGGTTAATTCATAGTAGGGTTGATTCATAGTAGGGTTAATTCATAGTAGGGTTGATTCATAGTAGGGTTGATTCATCGTAGGGTTAATTCATAGTAGGGTTGATTCATCGTAGGGTTAATTCATAGTAGGGTTGATTCATGAATCAACCCTACAGGACATCGGGGGGGTAAGGGAATAAATTAGGGGAAGTCCAGATATTCTTGTTCTGTTAGGGCAAATTCTGGATCAATTATTTTTACTTCATTATAGGTGAGTTGATAGAGTTTGTAAACTAAATGATCAATCTGCTTTTCTAATTCGCTTGTGTTAGCGTTAGGATCGTCTTTTTTTGCGGTGAGAATTTTATTAACAATTTTTTCTAATGCTATTTGTATTTGTCTTTTAGGAACTACAATTGGAAGTTTAAATAATTGTACTGGCTTTACTTCTGGAAATATTCTCACATCTTCATTAACTAAATCACTATATAAAAAATTCATCAATTTAGAGTTGAGAACAGCCAATAAATATAAATATTGCACTTCTGATTTATTTGGCAACTGAACTATTATTCCACTTTTAAGGCAATACCATTGATCTTCGTCGTAAGCAGCAATGATTCTATTCGCAGTTTGTCGAATTAAAATTTTAGGCTCAGTAAATAATTTTTTGCGCCTAGGTCTTAACATTACATAGTAAGGGATAACACCACTTTTAGTTTCTACTCTATTGTCTAGTTTTTCTTTGTATAAGCTTAAATGTTTAATAATATTGGGATAATTTTTAACATCTAAGTCCGAAGAAAAATAAATTATGACTTTCTCTGATTTAGGCTGTAAACAATAAGAGTTTATTTCTCCTCCAATTATTAGTTTTTTAATTATATCTTTTTCTAATTTCTTACTTTCAGCTTCATCTGATTTAAGTATAAAAGCATCTGCAAGTCCGGGACTAATTCCAGTAGCTACATCTTCAGCAATATCTTTAAGAGTTAGATTACCTGAATAACATTTTTCAATTAATTGATGATGATTTTTAAAAACAAAGCTATAAGCTTGATTAGAAACAAGATTGGATTGATCAATGAGATTATTGATTTTATCTAGCTCAACTGGTAATTTATCTCTTTCCACATCTGATAGATCTGCATATAGAGTTGAGTTGTTTAATATTTTTTTAGAAAAACTAATGATGCAGGTAGGAGTTGTAACATCTTCAAATACTCCATCCCCAAGATTAATGTCTAAGATAAGACTGTAATTACTTAGTATTAATTCTCTACTTTTTTCAAATTCAATTTGATTTAAAAAACTAGAGGGAATTATTAGTGAACACAAAGATTGCTTACCTGTAAGTTCTTGATATCTGTAAGAAAAATAATTAAAAGACTCTGGAGTTCGGACATGAATTCGATCATAATATTTCTTTAAAAACTCTTTTTCTTGGGTTGAAAAATCTACGCCATAAGGAGGATTACCAATTACAACATCAAACCCAACAAAATCCCCGTCATCATTCAACACTTCAGGAAACTCAAACCGCCATTCCAAAGCATTCTTATACAGCTTACCGCTTTCAATATCTGCAATTTCAGCAGTTAGCTTATCAATCTCATTATTTAACTTAGTTACTTTTTTCTCCCGCGCTTTTTGCTCCGTCTTAGTCTCCTCAAACAATAAACCCTGATTTTCCAGATTATAAAGCTCCCCTTGTAATTGACGTAACTTCACCTTCTTAGGATCACTAATTAATAAATTAGCACTAAACCCAGCCTTAATCTTAGCAATCAGCGTTTCCATCTGCCGCTTTTGTTCCTTATTTTCCGCATTGCGATAAGTCTGGACTGCATTGCGATATTGCTCAATACTAAACTTCTGCTTCTGTAAAACCTGTTTAACATCCACATCCAAAGCAAAGCGACTAATCAAAGAATTACCACACTTGATATTAATATCAATATTTGGCAAAGTTTCTAAATTGCCATCCTCGCGATAATAAGCATTCTTTAAAAGCTCAATCCATAACCGCAACTGACAAATAGTCACGGAATTAGGGTTAATATCCACCCCAAATAAACACCCCTCGATAATCGTCTGTTTCTCATGAAATAAGGCTTGCTGTACCCGTTGCTTTTCTTGATTATTCGGATGATAAGCAAATAAATTCCCCTCATCATCGTAAACCAATAACTTATCGTTTCGCACCTCTACCCGATAATCTTTTAGCGACTTACCCGAAGTATCTAATAAAACCCGTAACTCACTCTTAATCGCGATTATCTCATTCAAAGCTGAAACCAAAAAATGTCCTGAACCCACGGCTGGATCGCAAATCTTCAGGCTATTAATAATAGTATTCGCTTCTCTTTTATCCTCAATTCGTTCATATAAATTATCCAAACTTTGACAATTCCAGCCTTTTACTTCATTAAACTTCTGCACAATCGCTCTTCGTATCGTTTCCCGACACATATACATGGTAATAAAACTCGGCGTATAAAAAGAACCGTCCTTATAACCATTAATCTTTTCAAAAATTAACCCCAACACCGAAGCATTAATTAACTTTTCGCTATCTTCTTGAGGATTTTCTAACTCATCTCGATCGAATTTATAAGCATCCAAAAACTCAAACAAATAAGCCAACGTATTTAACTCACCTACTCGCTTATTACCCTGATTATCTTTTAGCACCGTACCTGCAAAAATGGGTAAAGTTCGCTCCCGCAAATTGCCAATAAAAATCGTTTGCTGTTCCGTCTCCGTTGGTTCAAATAGCGAACTATTTAAATAAGGTACATGAGCAAAAGTCGTTTTAACCTTAGCCTCGCGCTTATTTGTCTCCCTAGCTAACACATCAAAAAACAAACTATCGAGATCATCATAACTGGGAACTTTCGCCAAATTGAGAAAAGCAAAATCTCGATCGCCTTGATGATATTTAATTAATTGCGCTTCCAATAATTTGAGAAACAAAACCCGATTAATCCAATTAATTGATAACCGCAACGCCACATTATAAAGCCGTTCCTCATCCGTAGTTCCAAACTCTTCAGGATTTTTTAATTGTGCAATTTTATCTAAACTATCCAACCGACTAATCGCATTTTCAATCAGGGAACCATCACAGCGATCGCCTTCTTTCATTCGTCCGATTAACTTCTTCCCTTTATCCTTAACTTCCGTCAAGCCAATAATATACAAAAGGCAACATCTCAATAAATGCTGGTAAGGAAGCCGAAGTCAACCTAGAAAATGAACCCGCACTCGTGAGAAAGCATCGACTTAGGTTGCACTGAGGAAGAAAATCTGCTTTAACTAAGGATATGCTTCTTCCCATCGAGAG
>NZ_JASJFF010001352.1:0-6884 GCF_030065435.1 Microcystis sp. M53603_WE2 | reverse complement strand
TGAAATGGGGCGAAAGTCTGTGGACTCTGTGTAAGACAGTACATGGTTTTTTAACTGTGGTATGCGACGGTGGTGGAAGCAGAAACTTAAATCGTGAGGTTTAGGAATCGCCGCACTTTTAGGGCGGCGAGGATGTCAATAAAGATGAGGCTAATCTCTGCCATCTTAGGGCATACTGTGAGTGTAACGAAGCACTATATTACTCAGTTTGCTTTCCCACTCCTTCCCTAGCTGAATCTCTATCTTGGAGAAGCCATAGTCATGATCGAAATGAAAGTCGCTGGAATTGCCCTAGACGCTATCACTCGCAGTCCCATTGTACTACTCAAGGATGGTTCCGAGCGTCGCGCCCTACCTATCTACATCGGACAAGATCAGGCTAAGGCCATTATCACCGTCCTCGAACAACAAAAACCCCCTCGTCCCCTCACCCACGATTTGATCGCTAATATTTTTAAAGTTTGGGACATGGATTTAGAAAAGATTATCATCCATTCTCTCCAAGATAATACCTTTTATGCTGTTCTCTGTCTCCAGCGCGGCGAAGTCAAAAAAGAAATCGATTGTCGTCCCAGTGATGCGATCGCTATTGCCCTGCGTACCAACAGTCCCGTCTGGGTAATGGAAGAAGTGATCGCTTCCGCTTCTATTCCCGTCGATCGTGACGCGGATGAAGAGGAACGTCAAGCTTTTCGCAATTTCGTCTCCAATCTTAGCCCCTCAGACCTGATCCAACGTCGCGGTGATTTTAGTGAGCAGTGAAAATTCAGGAGATAGGAGATAGGGGTTTAGGGGTTTAGGGGTTTAGGGAAATTTCAGCCAAATGCTCCACTGCCCCACTGCCCCACTTCCCCACTTC
Source organism: Microcystis sp. M53603_WE2 (assembly GCF_030065435.1). Lineage (NCBI taxonomy): Bacteria > Bacillati > Cyanobacteriota > Cyanophyceae > Chroococcales > Microcystaceae > Microcystis > Microcystis sp. M53603_WE2. The sequence continues at coordinate 6,025 of NZ_JASJFF010001352.1, read as the reverse complement.
CCCACTTCCCCACTGCCCCACTTCCCCACTTCCCCACTTCCCCACTCCCCCATCACCCCACACCCCACACCCCACACCCAATACCTTCTAACTGGTAACTGATAACTGGTAACTGATAACTGATAACTGGTAACTGAATCAATGCGTTATCGACGATTTGGCCGTACTAATTGGCAATTTTCGCTGTTTTCCCTGGGGACAATGCGCTGTTTGTCCTCAGAGTCGGTGTTTACTGCAACAGTTGATCGCGCCCTAGAATTGGGGATTAATCACCTAGAAACGGCCAGAGGTTACGGTAATAGCGAAGTTTTTCTCGGTCGCTACCTGCAGCGTCAAGGGGTGCGGGAGCGGGTTTATCTGACTACGAAATTAGTCCCCACTCCCGATCGCCAAACTATGGAAAAAGCGATCGCCGAATCCCTAGAACGATTACAATTAAATTACCTCGATTGTCTAGCAATTCACGGTATTAACACCCGCGAGCATTTAAACTGGATTAAAGACCCGCAAGGCTGCATGAAAGCCGTTTTTATGGCCCAAGAGGCTGGAAAAATCGGTCATATTGGCTTTTCTACCCATGCACCCCTAGAAATTATTCTGGAGACGATCAATACAGATTTCTTCGCTTTTGTCAATATCCATTACTATTTTTTTTGGCAAAGACAGCAACCAGCGATCGCTTTGGCCCAGGCAAAGGACATGGGTGTGTTTATCATCTCCCCTGCTGATAAGGGAGGTAGTCTCCACAGACCTCCCAAGAAGCTAGAAGAATTATGCGCCCCTTTTTCACCCCTAGAGCTAAATTATCGCTTTTTATTGAGCGATCCGCGCATTACTACCCTCAGCGTCGGGGCAGCGATCCCAGAGGAATTAGAGGCAATTATTAACGTATCTGAACGAGATCAGCCCTTAGATGCGGCAGAAATTGCCGTTTTTAACCGTTTAGAGGCACATTTAACCGATAAATTGGCTACAGATTTATGTAGCCAATGTTATCAATGTTTACCCTGTCCCGAAAATATTAACATCCCTGAAGTGTTGAGACTGCGGAATCTGGCAGTAGCTTACGAAATGACCGATTTTGGCCAGTATCGCTATCGAATGCTGGAAAATGCTGGTCATTGGTTCCCCGGACGCAAGGCGAATAATTGTACTGAATGTGGTGATTGTTTACCTCGCTGCCCGGAAAAATTGCCGATTCCCCAGCTGCTATTTAATACGCATGAACTACTTAACGGCCCACCGCAACGGAGATTGTGGTCATCTTAGGACGAAACCCGAAAAAATTTTTTTTGGGGATCGTCAAAGTGTAAAAACTATCTTAAGATTAACAGGTAAGAGAATTAACTTTCTTGAATTTAAAGAGACAGAAAACAAGAAATAGATTAAGGAGTAAAGGATATGGCACTCGTCCCCATGCGGTTATTGTTGGATCACGCGGCTGAGAACGGATATGGCATCCCCGCTTTTAACGTAAATAATATGGAGCAGATCCAAGCGATCATGCAAGCGGCGGCAGCCACCGACAGCCCCGTTATCCTACAAGCTTCTCGCGGTGCGCGCAAATATGCAGGGGAAAACTTCCTGCGTCACTTGATCACCGCCGCGGTGGAAACCTATCCTCATATCCCCATCGTGATGCACCAAGATCACGGTAATGAACCCGCCACCTGCTACTCGGCCATCCGTAACGGTTTCACCAGCGTCATGATGGATGGTTCCTTAGAAGCGGATGCTAAAACTCCCGCCACCTACGAGTACAACGTTAACGTTACTGCTGAAGTGGTAAAAGTTGCCCACTCGATCGGTGCTAGTGTGGAAGGAGAACTCGGTTGTTTAGGTTCCCTAGAAACTGGTAAAGGAGAAGCGGAAGACGGCCACGGTTTTGAAGGGGAATTAGATCACTCGATGCTGTTAACCGATCCTGATGAAGCGGTGGATTTCGTCGAAAGAACTCAAGTAGATGCTTTAGCAGTAGCCATTGGTACTAGCCACGGCGCTTACAAATTTACCCGCAAACCCACCGGCGAAATTCTCGCTATTAGCCGTATTGAAGAAATTCATAACCGCTTACCCAATACTCACTTGGTTATGCACGGTTCTTCCTCGGTTCCCGAAGATCTCCTCGAATTAATCAACCAATTCGGTGGCGCTATCCCCGAAACCTACGGTGTTCCCGTGGAAGAAATCCAAAAAGGCATCAAGAGTGGTGTGCGTAAAATCAATATCGACACCGACTGCCGTTTAGCAATTACCGCCGCAGTTCGTGAAGCACTATTCAGCAACCCGAAAGAGTTTGATCCCCGTTTCTTCCTGAAACCCTCGATCACCTATATGCAGAAAGTTTGTGCCGATCGCTATCAACAATTTGGTACCGCCGGTAACGCCAGCAAAATCAAACAAATGTCCCTCGATGATTACGCAGCCAAATATGCTAAAGGGCAATTAACCCAAGTCAGCAAAAAAGTTGTGGCTGTCTAGTAGCTGAACAATTAAGCGATCGCTTAATGGCACCGATCTAGGAGAATTTTTTGGGGTAGTTAACCATAACTACCCTCTTTTTTATGGGAATGCCTTCAAGGGAAAGAGTTGTCAGATAAGAATCGATGGCTCTCTTGGGTTTGGTGGGTAAAATGTATTCTAAGATACAGTTCCGCCAGCGAGTGAGTGGGGTGCATCTCACATTTGCGGGAATACCGACAATCAGCAATTATCAGTGACTCTTAGATGATTACAAATATATCAGCAGCTGGGTGTAAGCATCCCACCGAAAAGCTCATGCGCTCCGGGGTTTGGGTAGGGTTGATTCATGAATCAACCCTACCCAAACGGGTGGTTTGGGGGGTTCTACCCCCCAAAAGCTGGGATTGAGCGATAAAACCGAAAGTAATGCCCGATCTTAGCCGAGAGTTTCCCCGTAAAAATCCCAATTGGTAGATTTACAAAAATGAGATGCACCCAGCGAGTGGAACGAACCACAAAGACACAAAGGACACAAAGATTGATCGCTCCTATATAAGTTAAACTGATCACACAAAGAATAAGAGAGCCAATCGATTTCAGAGAAAAGACTATACTGAAAATAATCAGCAGATCAGCACTTGATTTATAAGAGAAGCAAGATGAGAAAAAAATCGTTGTGGGTGGGATTATTAGTGGGATTTTGGTTTTGTCTGACTTGGATGGCATGGACACCCACAGCAGCCGCCTTTAGCGAAGAACAAAAATTATTACTACAATCTTGGCGATTAGTCAACCAATCTTATTATGATGACACATTTAATCATCAAAACTGGTGGCAGGTGCGGGAACAATTCATCAAAAAACCCCTCAACGATCGGACGGCGGCCTATAATGCGATCGAACAGATGTTAGCCACCCTCGATGAACCCTTTACCCGTCTCCTGCGACCGGATCAATACCATAACCTACAAATTAGCACCACGGGGGAATTATCGGGGGTAGGACTGCAAATTAATATCAATCCTGACAATGGTTACTTAGAAGTAGTTGCCCCCCTTGCCGGTTCTCCTGCTGAGGCCGCTGGTTTGACTAGCCACGATCGCATTTTGTTTATTGATGGCATCGATACCACTACTTTAACCCTCGATGTAGCAGCAGCCAAAATGCGCGGGACCGCCGGAACAGAAGTTTCCTTAGTGATTCTTCCCTATCAAAAAAGTCAACCAAAAACCCTATCTTTAACCCGTCAACGGATTTCTTTAAGTCCAGTGGTAGCGGTTTTAGATAAAAATTCTAGTTCCTTGCCCATCGGTTATGTGCGCTTAAATCAATTTAGTGCTAACGCTGCCAAAGAAGTCTCGGAAGCGGTGACAGATTTACAAAAACAAGGAGCCAAGGGTTATATTTTAGATTTAAGAAATAACCCCGGTGGTTTACTGCAAGCGGGCATAGAAATCGCTCGGATGTGGATTAATCAGGGAACGATCGTTTATACGGTTAATCGTGAGGGAATTGCCGATAGTTTTGCCGCAGCTGGCAATGCTTTAACCGACTCGCCTTTAGTCGTTTTAGTCAATCAGGGAACCGCCAGCGCCAGCGAGATTTTAGCCGGAGCATTACAGGACAATCAACGGGGGGTTTTAGTGGGAGAAAAGACTTTCGGTAAGGGATTAATTCAGTCCCTATTCGAGTTACCCGATGGGGCAGGATTAGCGATTACCGTGGCGAAATATGAAACTCCCGCCCACCATGATATTCATAAGTTAGGAATTATCCCGGATCAAGTGGTGGCACAGGAACCGATCACATATCAGGAAATCGGCACCGAAAAAGATAGTCAATACCAAACGGCAATTCAGTTTTTAAACCAGAACACCGTTTTAGCCAAAGCTTCCTAAGTGGGGTTTTCAGTTATCAGTTACCAGTTATCAGTTATCAGTTATCAGATGCGAGTTTTCAGGATTCTTCGTTACTTGGTATAGTTCGATCGGGGGGCATAAATCGACTAAATCCTTATCTGGCAAGAGACTTAATTGATTAGTTCGTTAGAGAGGGAAAACAATTAACAAAGATCGCATCAATGTCTTTATATATAAGGGTTTTATCCCTTATAGCCCCGTTTATTGCCTAAGACAAACAAAAAGAACCGTTTTCAGTTTACTGTTTACTGTTTACTGTTTACTGATCACTGAAAAAACTTCCCACACCCCACACCCGACGGCATAGATCGAACAAATTAGCCATTTTTTCCATCAATATCTAAATTAAGATGGAAACCTGTTTGATTTGAAGAGAATGCTAACATCGATTAGAATTTTCCCAGTCCGGGCTTTTCAGTCTTGCAACCTTGACTCATCCTTGATTTTACTGCCATGCAGAGATATATTCGATCGCCCCTAGCCCTAACCCTGAGTATCAGCCTCTTAGCTAATTTTTTAACCGCTTGTAATAATGCCCAAACCCCGAATAACAACGCCTCTAGTCCCACCACCACTGCCCCCGGTGATGAGGGACTAAAATTAGGAGCATTACTGCCCATTACTGGAGATTTAGCCGCTATTGGTCAAAATATGCCCGAAGCAGCCGCCCTAGCGGTAGAGACTATCAATGCCTGTGGTGGAGTCAATGGCAAACCCGTCACCCTCGTGAAAGAAGATGACCAAACCGATCCCGCCGCCGGTGCTTCAGCGATGACGAAACTAGCGGAGGTGGATAAAGTAGCCGGTGTGATCGGTTCCTTTGCCAGTAGCGTCTCAGGAGCAGCCGTCGATGTGGCGGTGAGAAAGAAAGTTATGTTAGTCTCTCCGGGTAGCACCAGTCCTGTATTTACTGACAGGGCGAAAAAAGGCGATTTTCAAGGTTTTTGGGCGCGGACGGCTCCCCCGGACACCTACCAAGCTCAAGCTTTAGCGGTCCTAGCTAAGAAAAAGGGTTTTCAAAATGTGGCCACCGTCGTGATCAATAACGATTACGGAGTCGGATTTGAACGGGAATTTGTGAGCGCTTTCGATAAATTAGGCGGCACTATCACTAATAAGCAAAATCCTGTCCGTTATGACCCGAAAGCTGCCACTCTCGATAGTGAAGCGGCGGCTGCCTTCGCTAACCAACCGGATGCTGTAGCGGCAGTCCTTTACGCTGAAACGGGCAGTTTATTACTGCAAGCGGCCTATAAACAGGGATTGACCAAAGGAGTTACCGTCCTCCTCACCGATGGGGTTTATTCGGAAGATTTCACCAAACAGGTGGGGAAAGGAACCGATGGTAAGTCAATTATTGCCGGCGCCCTAGGTACAGTCCCTGGGGCCGACGGTCAAGCTTTAAGCGCTTTTACTACTCTCTGGAAGGAAAAAACTGGCAAGGATGTCACCGCTTTTGTTCCCCATACTTGGGACGCGGCGGTTTTATTGATGTTAGCAGCCGAGGCGGCTAAATCTAACACTGGTGAAGGGATTCAAAGCAAGATTCGTGAGGTGGCTAACGGTCCGGGGACGGAAGTAACCGATGCTTGTCAAGCCATGGAAATGATTCGCAAAGGCGAGGATATTAACTATCAGGGGGC
>NZ_JASJFF010000186.1:0-1364 GCF_030065435.1 Microcystis sp. M53603_WE2 | reverse complement strand
AGTTTTCATTCAGGACAAATGTACTGATTAACTAATTTTTTGGGGAAAATTAGTTAACCCATCATTATAACATATAATTAATTTGCAAGAGTTCTAATGTAGATGCTAGGCTGAAAAGGTGAAGCGAAAACCTTGTCCACTATAGGTTGCAGGGAAGAGAGTCTGTAGCCTGTTTAACGGCAATACTTTGGTCTGAACCCCGTCAGTGAAGGCGCCACCGTCTAGTTATCCCCGAAAATCGATACTTTGGAGTAAGCCAAAATGTACTCAAGTAGTTTGACGAATGAAGAGTGGTCTATCGTAGAACCGCTATTGCCAAAGAAGAAATTGACTTGCCCACCGAAATGAACCAAACGACAGATTGTCGATCTATCTTGAAGTGCCATTCAGGGCAATTCACTTTTGTCGAGAGTCTTTGGAGTTTCCATAGATGATTGTATGTAGTTGAGTAACGTTATGGTTTTGTACTATTTCTAGAATGTAGCTGCTTAATTTATCTGCACCAATTGCAGATGGCTCAATCGGATTAGCGTAATCAGATGTACTGGTAAAGATTTGGCGCAGATCAATAATTGGTAGTTTATAGGCTATTGCTGTTTGAATTATCACATCATTCCAAAATGTGAGTGCAGTTGTCGCTATGCTTTGGTATTCTGACTGCTCAAATCTTGGCTCGTAGATGGTGCAAATTGTTATTGGCAACTGTTTTTCCAGTAGCTCTTTGATTGCACTTACATAGTTAGCACGAAAATCTCCGACCAGCCTTGAAAATTTAATTATTACTTCTGCAACAGATTGTGCCCTCTGAGATAGATAGTCGATGTTGCGTAAAGCATCATTTCCCCCAACACTCAAAAACAAGTGAGTTGAGTCTTTAGGTAGCTTCTGAACTTGAGCATGGAGATCCGTGGTAATAGAACCATCAATAGCGAGTAAAGTGGCTTTCCATCCTAAAGGTATTTTGCGCTTAAGGTAATGGATAACATCTTCTTCAACATCCACATAAGGAGCATTATCAAATATGCTGTCGCCGAGCAAGACGATGTGGGTCATAAATCTATACCTCAAAATTTTCCACTTGCGCAAAGAAGCAATGCGACATAACTACATATTATAGGTCAACTTTCTGCATAAAACTCTCTGAGGCAACGATATGGTTCAACTTTCTGTATAACACTCCATTTAGGCGCAATCGCCAGAACTTTTCCCCATATCACGCCCAAAAGCCTGTTAGCCAGATTAGCTTACTGCAAACAATCTCGGCTCTTCGTTACCCTTTATGCTAAATCAACATACAAGATGCCAAGATAACATACTTCTAACCCAAAAATTCCGAAAGTTTCTAAAGCCATAGCCTCTCCGTT
>NZ_JASJFF010001390.1:0-1432 GCF_030065435.1 Microcystis sp. M53603_WE2 | reverse complement strand
TCTCTCTTCGGCGAGATCGATATCGCCTAACCAGAGAGCTTCTTTTGTTCGGCTCTCGAGAACCGTTATGAGAGTGTCGTAGGCGGAAAGTCGTTCGCTCTCGTTTTTACACTCGCGGGTTAGTTCTTCCGCCAGGGATTGACAGATATCCATTTCACGGACAACCGTTTCTCGCTCACCCCGCAGAAGTGGAGCGAAAACAGCCGCACGCTGGAAAGCACTGGTTAAATGTTTAAAATCGAAACGATCGAGGGAAGGTTCGAAGTGAGAGAGTGCCTCCTTCGCTACTTCTCGCCAATAGGCGACTGCGGCTATATCTCGAAAGGCAGTAGCCTGCAAAACGATTAATTCTACGGCCGCCCCGAAAACCACCATGCTTTCTTTAGAAGCGTATTGAACGATTCGTTGAAAATCTTCGAGATTTTCTGATGTACCGATATCTTCTTGACAAAGGATTTTAGACATCGCCAGGCTGTAAGCTAATCTAGCGAACGTGGGGTCTCTGCCAATGTTTTCATCAGTAATTGCGGGAATATAGCGAATAATCGCTTCATGAAAGCATAAACTCGATAATAAATTAATTGTTTTCAGTTGAGTAGCGGGTGAAAGCTCACGATAATGCTCTAAATGCTCGCAAAGAACTCTCCAACGTTCGGTTCTCAACTCATCGGGGAGGGCGAGAGGATCGTTAATTGGGTATTGAAAAAGACCGGTCTCTCGAATCAATTGCTCTCGAAAAGAAGCGGGGTGAACGAGAGCAACCGGGGTAACAGATGATGTATCGACACCTCGTACTTCGGAGACAAGATTTCGATAACTATAGTCAATTCCCTGAATATGCCAAGCGCCAGATTGATAGGGACTAAGATCGAAATAAGGACGATGGCTCCAAGTGATCGGAAAATCGTTTAAAAATAGCATACATATTCTCAAGAAATGCGATCTTCTTTATCCTTTATCTGGTTAGTATTTCCACGATAGTCAACGGAGTATCTTGTTTTGCTGAGCTACCGTGGAAACTTAGGAGAAGTAAAAGATAAAATACTGATTTATCTCTGTATTTTATCAATCAGTTACACCTAGAAAGTATAGCACCAACAACAACAACCGCCTACCACTTGACGCAAAGTTTTAAAAGCGGTGATGCTTTCTGGACTGTCGTTAGCGGCATCGGTGCGAAGTTCGATAATTTCGTCAGTCACCGTGTTTTTGATCTCGTTAATTTTGATGTTAGCCATGAGATGTATTCTCCAAATGTTCGCTAAATGAATGAATCAAATTATTGATTCAAGAGAACAATAACATTTTTTTAACACCAGATCAACTATCAAAATCGAAAAAAAAAACATAATTTAGTTATTTATGTTCTTTTTAAAAGACTATTTTTTGCAAAAACATCATCAAAACCGATTAAACAACGGGCTTCCACGCC
>NZ_JASJFF010000268.1:0-1028 GCF_030065435.1 Microcystis sp. M53603_WE2 | reverse complement strand
TTGATTAGGGACCAGAAAAAACCGCCGATTCGATATCTTGGCGACTAAGGGAGTATTTAAAAGCGCGATTGATGTCACTGCCGTCATTGGCTGCCCGAAAGTAACGAACGGTGATTTCTTCAATTTCGAGGCAGATTTCCGCTTTCCATGTCGGTTTTTCCACAGTCCAACAGTGGACATTCTCGGTATTTTTCCGACAACCTAACTTAACTAGCCATGCTTCGATCGCCGGTAAGGGATGATTATAGAGGGGAGTATCGGCAGTGGGAATCTTCATCGCATCTAAATCAAAAATAATTGGGCTACAGTGACGGCATTCTCTCCTCGAAGCATAGCAATAATCACCGCTAGTAACAAGCAGCCGAGCAGGGTGAGTGCCAAGATAAACAAAGCAAAAATCTCTCCCGAAGATAGGGGACGATCGGTCGGATCGAGATAGGCGCTACGATTAGCTATAGGTTCATCGCTATCGGGGATGGTTTGGATGACATTCCAGCGGGAGTAACCTATCTGTAAATCATACAGGGAACGGCGATCAGGATTACTCAGGGTGGCATAAGCTTCGTTAAGACGCTGGAATTTAACCGTTGCCACTTCGGGGCTGAGTTCGGTAGTATCGGGGTGGTATCGTTTGCTAAGTTCCCGATAGGCGCGTCGCACTTCGATCACCGAGGCACTCGGATGTAGTCCTAGAATGGCATAATAGGTATTGGCAAAGCGCGAGTTAGCGGCAATGACTCGCGAGGTGGTTTGGGAATTATCGCGCTCGAAGGTCACAAGATTTTTTACCGAAAAATTGGGTTTAAAGCCTCGCCCTTTTAGGGCGACTTTATGTGATGTATGATATTAAGAATAGCGGGCCGGGTAAGCAACCGCTTAAAAAACCCAGTCATCGCAGGATGAACGCACCTTGAAAACTAGAGTTATGGGGTTCTATAGGGGAATGCTCCTATAGGTAAAAGCTCTAAGCGTCAAGTACCAGAGAAACCAATTATTTTAGAGGTTTTGAACTGTATCGTAGGGGCCCC
>NZ_JASJFF010001369.1:0-1597 GCF_030065435.1 Microcystis sp. M53603_WE2 | reverse complement strand
GATCACATTTTATTCTTTTTTCCACTTCAATCTAAGAATTGAGAAAAAAGCAAAACCTTATATTATACCATAAAAAAATTATGCAAGAGGTCTATTATAGCCCGATCGCTTTTTCTCCCTTGAAGTAACCGTTCAGGGGGGGACAAAATCTAGTAATCTAAGGGGCATGGATGAGAAGCACCAACGGTAATCCCATAATAAGTCTAAACTATGATTTGAATGATTGAATGAATACTATGATTGTGTTGTATTCGGCAAGTCTTCATCAATGATCAATCATAGTCCATCCCATAGTCAAATTGATCGCAGTTAAGACGATGGATGTGACTGTCGCATCATTTGTGTATTGAGATGCTCTTTACTTAATGTATTGCCATACAATACTTTTGTCATTTAATCAGTAGGAAGCAGGTCTGAAATTATATTTAAAAAATCTCTCACTTTTGCAATGAAAGGAATAACTTGTAATTCATCAAAATCTGCAAAGTCTGTATAATCTGCTTCGAGACGGTATTCAAACAATTCGTTATAAACTGCACCAAAGTCTTTTGAAATAATTTCGCTACGGATGTAATTTTTGTTGAAGAGACTACGGACACCTGTATGTTTTGGAGATGAGAGATTATCATAAGCAAGTAAAGCCGTAACAGCATAAAAGCAACTATAGTATAGACGATTGATACAACTATTCCATCTTGCACCATCAGCAAGAGAACAAGCATCTTGATAAGCTTCCTCTGCACGATTTAAACGATACCTAATTAGTTGATCGTGAGGGGAATTTTTACTCATAGCATAATAGCTTCTTTGTTAACTGATTGCCAGAAAGGAGTAGTTTGTAATAAGGGATGTTCCCATTGATTTTTGCTGCGAACAATGGTACAAATAACTTCTTCTGTTTCCCATTCGATTTCATAAATTTGACGACGGATTTGAGATGTGCGAGTAGGGTTGGTGATCCCATCAACTAATACTAATATATCCCAATCAGAGTCTGGTTGAGCATCATTCCGCGCCCGTGAACCATAAAGAAATATTTGCGCTTGTGGTTCGATCGCTTGTACTGCTTGTTTAATTTTATTGAGTAATAGTTGTTTGTCCATGATTTTTTATTACCTTTTTGTACTGCAAAACAATATTAACAATATAATCCATCCCATAATCCCATAATAAGTCTAAACTGTGATTTGAATGATTGAATGAATACTATGATTGTGTTGTATTCAGCCAACCTTCATCAATGATCAATTATAGTCCATCCCAGTAATCACATAATAAGTCTAAACTGTGATTTGAATGATTGAATGAATACTATGATTGTATTGTATTTGGCAAGTCTTCATCAATAATCAATCATAGTCCATCCCAGTAATCACATAATAAGTCTAAACTATGATTGAAATGATTGAATGAATACTATGATTGTGTTGTATTCAACAAGTCTTCATCAATAATCAATCATAGTCCATCCCAGTAATCACATAATAAGTCTAAACTGTGATTTGAATGATTGAATGAACAGCAATTCTCATTTTGAAATAAATAGAGCATTAACCCCGATTTTGGCATTGAAAATAAAGTACAAAGTAACTATTTT
>NZ_JASJFF010000542.1:0-1031 GCF_030065435.1 Microcystis sp. M53603_WE2 | reverse complement strand
CTAGGAGCCACTTTTAGGGATTGGGGAAAAAACCAAAAAGTTTAGCAGCACCTCCCAAGACAGCAACCACCAAAGCTATCAGAATCCCCCGGTTGGTGAACTCCTGATAAGCAACCCGTACCGTTAATCCCTCGATTTTCTCGTCTAATACTTTAATATCGCCTTTTAAATCAGCTTGGCCTATCTCCAGTTTCGTCAACCGGTCCTCCACCTTGTCAAATCTCTCGTCAATCCGTTTTTCAAGGGAGTCGATTTTCTGATTGACATCCTGTTGCAGAGTATCGATTTTCTGGTTGACTTCTTTGATGCTATCTTTAATTTCCTTAAGGACCGATTCTAGGGAATAGGTGATAGTTTCGTTAGACATTTGCTAGACTCCTAAAGTTATCAATAGTTTTCGGGGTGTGAGACTGGAGAATTTTAGGGATTGTTACCGAGGAAAAGAATTCTGATAGCAACGGTGATAATTGCACCGATAGCGGCACTCATGGCACCGATAAGGATAGGGACAATCAGACCTCGAAAACCCTGTAGGTCAGAAATAGCCTTAACTAGAGTGTATTGCTCATTTTCTACTTTTTCTAGTCTTTTATCCATCTCTTCGACTTTCTCAGTTAGTTTAGCTTGTCCTACCTTTAAATCATTTACATCTCTTTGCAGGGTATCGATTTTCTGATTGACTTCCTTGATGCTGTCTTTAATTTCCTTAAGGACCGATTCTAGGGAATAGGTGACGGTTTCGTTAGACATTTTGCCATACCTCTATACAGTTTGGGTTTTTGAGCGGCCATTTATTATAAGTGGGGTCTGCTGAAAAAGTTTTTCCTGGGGGTAGGAGTCAGGAGTCAGGAGCCGGTCGTTTCGGGCTTTGTTGCCATTGTTTTTTGTACCAATTTATGTACTATAAGAAGGATAATGCAAGGTTTTTGAAAGTCCCAATCCTATTTTCTTGCACTAACATCGGACTTTAACAGGTCAAAAGCCTTATTTTAAAAGGGTTTTACCATTATTCAGCAAGCCCTACTTATTGG
>NZ_JASJFF010000970.1:0-1180 GCF_030065435.1 Microcystis sp. M53603_WE2 | reverse complement strand
TTTACAAATTTTATGCCATTTAATCCTTATTTTTGCTGTTTTTGAACCATGAAAAATTAATTATGCAAGAGGTTTAATGATTTTTCTGACTGATGACTGATGACTGATGACTGATGACTGATGACTGATGACTGATTACAGTCCACCTTGGGGTCCTAGGGGCAGATTGATATTAGAGGCGAAAACTGGGAGTTGTCTTTCCAGAAAGCGTTGAGTGACTAATTCTCGGAAAATCTCTAGATCTTTTTGCCATTGTCCCAGATATTGTTTGAGCAGATTTAATCGATCGCTGCCCTCGGCCAGATTATAGTTAAAGTTACCGGCAAATAATAGCGCCCCTAAAATTTTGCCATCGGGTAATTGTAATTTTGCCTCGTTAATCGCCACGGATAGCTGAGAGGTTTCTAGCTGATAAAGTAGATTGATGCTGGCTTGTAGGGGGGCTATACCGAAATTGTGCCAAGGACCGGGGGCGAGAAGAGTTTCGGTGATATATTTTTTAGCGGCATCGGGGCTACTAGGGAGAGGAACAATGCTTTTCGGGGCGATACTCAGGGCTTGATATTCGGCTAAAGGGAGTTTATCTAGATATAAACCAACAATTTCTGGCAGTTTCAGTTTCAGGCTATCGGGAGAGTTAATTATCTCCACAAAGGTAATTGTCCGGGGTTGGGCGACGATGCTGATACCATTTTGAAAATTAACTTGAGCGTAATTAGGATTGAGTACCGGCTGGCCATTTAATTCCCAGTCGGGGGGAACTATTCCCGAATATTTGAGGAAATCAACCGTTAGCATGGCGGGATTGAGGCTTTTGGCTGTAATTGCGATGGAAAGTTCTTGTATTTCCCGCAAACTAGCCAGAGGTTGATTGGAGTTATTGTCAGTGGTGGTAATCATCGGTTTTCTCCGTGGATATTTAAGTTTTGTCTCTAAGTAGGTGGGGGTTAAAAATTGTTCAGATCCGCCCCTTATTAAGGGGGATTAAGGGGGGATCGGCACCCCCCTTATTAAGGGGGGATTAAGGGGGGATCTAAAGACAAAATCTATCTTCAATTTAATTGAAACCACTTAAGTAGGTAGGCGTTAAAAGTTGTCAGACACCCCCCTTATCAAGGGGGGCAGGGGGGATCCCCCCGCCTATCGGCACCCCCCTTATCAAGGGGGGCAGGGGGGATCG
>NZ_JASJFF010001028.1:0-3975 GCF_030065435.1 Microcystis sp. M53603_WE2 | reverse complement strand
TTTTTGATCTAGAGCGAACTAATCAATTAAGTCTCTTACCAGATAAGGATTTAGTCGATTTATGCCCCCCTATCGAACCATACCAAGTAACGAAGAACCTTTGGTATTAGTCGATTCCCCTCTCTCCCCAACTTAATGAAAAATTTTCTCATTAAGTATTGACAAAAATTCCTAATAAGCTTATAGTTATTTGTAGTGTTCTCCTCTCAAGGATCGGCAGTGGAACCGCGCGGCAGTCTCTAACAATGCGGTTCCCATTTTTTTTTTGGAACGATAGAAGGCTTTTAACGTCTCTAAACTTCTAGGTTTCCTCATCCTTTGGCTTTTATGAACGATAATTCCGACCTGTACCTCGATCATCTCACCCATGCGGATACTGTCATTACTGCTGAAATTGTCGAGCATGAGAGTCAATCAACAGATGAGACAGATTGGCCGGCTCTATCCTCTCATTTACGTCAACAAAATCAAGAATTACAAGCGGAGATCTGGCGACGGGAGCAAGCTCTCGCAGAACTGCGATCGCGGTTAGCCGAGCAACATCGTCGCTTGCAAAGTTGCGATACCCTAATCCAGCAGCAAAACGAGGAACTGCAATACGAAAAGCAACAATTACAGCGAGCTTTAGGAGAAATCGAACAGTATCGTCAAGCAGAACAACGGCAACCGATGATTATTGCCAATTTGACCGCAGAATTGACCCGCACGCGTCAACAATTAGCCCGTTTAGAGCGAGAATGTGCCTTAATTCAGGAAAGTTATCAGGAAAAAAGCCAAAAACTGTGCAACTATGACCAGCAATTACAGGAATTACGCACCCGTCTTCAACGTCAGCAACGCTACACCCTCCAGTATAAAGCGGCCTTGGCCCAGTATTTCCAGCGCGGTAGCGATCGCAATTCTCCCCCGGATTTAGCCATTGTCGCCAAGGCAGCCGCGATCGAGCCTTGGTCTCAGACAGAGAATCAAGAAAGGGATGAAGTGGCTCCCATGGATGAGTTTTTAGCGGAATTAGAGACAATTGAGCCAGTAGAATCCTTAAATAAGAAAGATAGGGATTGGCCGGCACCTATCATCTCTCCTTCCCCGAAATATTCCTCTTTTCGAGTTGATTTGCCCACTTTTATTAAATATCGCCAAGAAAAAGATAATTCCTGAACAACAGAAAGAGAGCCGGCGACTGTCCATGTTTCGTCTCGGCTCTCTATTCTGGTTCGCTCCTCACACTAATTAAAATCTATCATAAGCTGATGGTTTTGTCCACTAAATTCGTAAAAGTTAATATTTTTATAAGTACCTAAGCAAAATTAATTACACATCCAAGCCGTCAGCAGTTACTCCGTCAGATTCGGCGTGAGCTTTTGTCAAACGCTTTTTGCTGTGATCAGTAAACAGTGAACTAAAAACTCAAATCTGATCCCTGATAGCTGTCTCCCGTCTCCCGTCTCCTGTCTCCTGTCTCCTGTCTCCTGTCTCCTGTCTTCGTTAAAGTTCCGTCATCGGCAGCAGTTGCCATTTTTGACGGAGAAGACGGTTAAGTAGTTTTTGACTGACGCTAATCAGGATTAATCTCGATCGCTGAATTGGGGACGATTCTCCGATAATGCGACAGTTACGCTCAAAATTGAGCATCGCTTCGCACAAATTCGCAGTTAGGGGATAGAGTTTCTGGCCTTCCCAACAATCACAAACGGTTAAAATTTGCAGTATTAAGGCTATTTCGGCGGGATGATGCCATGATAATAGTTCTGGCTCGATTAATCTAACTTTTTCCCGATTGAGCAGTTGTAACAAACTAGAATAGCGAGCGTGGGTGTATTGAAATAAAAAGAAAAATTCTCCTCTGGGATGGAAAGGAAGCTGATCGGAGAAAAATTTATCAATTAAATCATTTAGTTTTAGTAACCAAAAGGACAAAAATTGCTGATCTAATAATAATTCTAGCCATCCTTCCTTAAGCTGAATTTGCGGAAAAAGGGCGATTAAATGGTTAAATATGGTTTGACATTGAACGGGCGTAAAATGATAAAACAGAGGTGAACGATAGAGAATACTATCAGTCTTTGGGCAACGATAAAAAGTTAATTTATGCTTTTTTTCTGGAAAAATATGAATTAATTGTTGTTTGAAGCAATGCTCGATCGAGGGGTGATTGTAGATAAAATTCATGCTCAGAAGGGTAAACGTAGTCTTATCAAATGGCTCTTTTGAACATTGGGTGAAAAATATTCATCATGTTACATTATGGACGCAAACAGTTTGATAAACTCACTGACCAGGTTGCGTCCCCACCTGCGCGTAGTGTAATTGGTAGGGGCATACAGCCTACTACCTTTCTTTGAGAAGATTTGCTGATCACCATAACTCCAAGAGAGCCTACCAAATTAATACTAAATCCGTTGAGTGTAGGCTACTTATAGAGGAGAGGCACTCATGCAACAGGCAAGAGGCTTACCCTTAAACTACGAACAGCTTATCGAATAAGACTTGCCATCATAGCCTAAAAAAGGGGAAAAAAGGGGGACTAAATTTTAACCAATATCAAACTTTTTCTTAAACTTTAGACAAAGTTTATGTGTAAAGGTACAGACAGTTGATATTTACTCAGAGGAAGAAAGCATGGCAAGTCATCCCGAATCTACCACTGACAGCATTAGCTGTTTTGGTGTTGCTCGCTCTACAATTCAAGGAACCCCCTTAAATGATGATGAAGTCAGCAAAATCGATGCTTGGTTGCGGGCTGCTCACTATCTGATGTTGGGAATGCTCTATTTACGCGATAATCCCCTACTCAAAGAGCCGCTTAAACCCGAACACATCAAAAATCGGGTCTTAGGTGACTGAGGATCAAGTGCAGGCCAAGGCTTTATCTATGCTCATTGTAATCGGGTAATTAAAAAGTACGATCTCAATGCCATCTATCTTAACGGTCCGGGTCACGGTGCGCCGGGGGTTCTTGCCCCTTGTTACCTTGAGGGAACCTATTCTGAGGTGTATCCCGATAAAAGTGAAGATGAACAGGGGTTGAAGAAATTCTTTAAACAATTCTCTTTTCCCGGTGGGATAGGCAGTCACTGCACCCCCGAAACCCCCGGTTCTATTAATGAAGGGGGAGAATTGGGATATTGTATTTCTCACGCCTATGGTGCTGTGTTTGATAATCCTGATTTAATTACCTTTGCAGTGGTGGGAGACGGGGAATCAGAAACCGGTCCGCTGGCTACTTCCTGGCACTCCAACAAGTTTCTCAATCCCATCACCGACGGAGCGGTACTGCCCATCTTGCACCTCAACGGTTACAAGATTAACAACCCTACCCTCCTTTCTCGCATCAGTCATTCAGACTTAGAAAATCTCTTCTTGGGTTATGGCTATCAGCCCTATTTCGTGGAAGGTTCTGATTTGCCCAGTATGCACCAAGCGATGGCGGCAACTTTAGATCATTGTATTGAGGAAATTCGTCGAATTCAAGCCGAGACCCGTGGCAGTGGCGAAGCCAAATTCTGCCGCTTTCCTATGATTGTCCTCCGTTCTCCCAAAGGCTGGACAGCACCGGCTGAGATTGACGGACATAAAATTGAAGGCTTCTGGCGAGCGCATCAAGTACCAATGGCGGATGTGAAAACCAATTCAGAGCATTTAAGTCTGTTTGAAGCTTGGATGAGAAGTTATAAACCCGAAGAATTGTTTGATAAAACAGGTAAATTAATTCTCCCGACCTCAAAGAACTTGCGCCCAAAGGTGTGCGCCGCATGAGTGCTAATCCTTATGCTAATGGAGGACTCCTTCGCAAAGACCTAGAAATGCCTGATTTCCGCAATTATTGTCTGGAAGTTCCTAAACCGGGGCAATTTGAAGCCGAAAATACCCGTCCGTTGGGAGTGTTTCTGCATGCTAATGGAGGACTCCTTCGCAAAGACCTAGAAATGCCTGATTTCCGCAATTATTGTCTGGAAGTTCCTAAACCGGGGCAAT
>NZ_JASJFF010000616.1:0-7664 GCF_030065435.1 Microcystis sp. M53603_WE2 | reverse complement strand
CTTTTCTCGCTCCCACAGGTGCAAGATTTTGAGAGAATCGTCGTTCAAAACCTTGCGTCTTCATCGGCCCGCGTCCTGTAGGGGCGAAGCATTCGGACAATAACCTATCGGTGAAAAGGTAGATTTTCTATCCGAATGCTTCGCCCGTACTTATTCAGCAAACCCAAAATAATGATATTTTGATTATAAACGATCGCGCTCAAACAAAAACATAAATCGTAGTGGACTGACACACCTAATTTAGGTGTAGGGTGCGTATTTGCGGCCATCAATTCGGTCAAAAAACCAAAATTAACAATCCGCCGTAACGCACCACCTCTATCATTAAATTGGTGCGTTATGCTATCGCTAACACACCCTACTGGCTAATCTTTGTGTCTTTGTGGTTATGATGAATCAATCAACTCCCAATACTAATCAATCTATTCCCGTAGAGATAATTGCTTCCCGTAACTTCATCGATTGGTTAGAGTCTCAGCAGATTAGTCTGGCTTTTACTACCTATCAAAGTTCTCGACTGATGTTTTTAGGAGTTAACCCCCACAGGGGGATGTCGGGATTTGAGCGGATATTTGACCGCGCCATGGGTTTATATGCTACCCCAGAAAGGATTTATCTTAGTTCCCGCTATCAAATCTGGCAACTAGATAATGTGCTATTATCCGAACAACTTTATGATGGTTACGATAAACTTTATATCCCCCGCATTAGTTATACTACTGGGGATTTAGATATTCACGATTTGGCAATAGAAAATCTCTCTGAAAGAATTGTATTTATCAGTACGATGTTAAATTGTCTGGCGACAGTCAGCGATCGCCATAGTTGTATTCCCCTATGGAAACCATCGTTTATTTCCGCTTTAGTCAATGAAGATCGTTGTCATCTCAATGGTTTAGCTTTGGTAGATGGGAAGGCGCGTTATGTCACCGCTTGTAGTCAATCAGATGTGGTGGATGGGTGGAGAGACAGAAGACAAACTGGCGGTTGTGTCATTGATATTCAGTCTAATGAAGTGATTGCTACTGGTTTATCTATGCCTCATTCTCCCCGATTTTATCAGGGTAAGTTATGGTTATTAAATGCGGGTACGGGTTACTTTGGTTATATTGATCAAGACAAAGGCATTTTTGAGCCTGTTACTTTTTGTCCTGGTTTTCTGCGCGGTTTAGCATTTGTCGGAAATTATGCCATTGTTGGATTATCTAAAAATCGTGGGGTAGATAAGACTTTTTCGGGGTTAATCTTAGATGATAATTTAATGGCTAAAGAAGCAGACCCTCGCTGTGGTCTGCTAATTATTGATTTGAAAACAGGTGAAGTTGTTCACTGGATACGCTTAGAAGGTGAAGTGACTGAACTTTATGATATACAAGTCTTAGAAGGAGTTAAACGTCCCCAAGCTTTAGGATTCCAAAATGATGACATCAGTAAAATTATTACTCTTGATCCTATTTCTCCTTTAGTTGGAGGAAATCTAGCAAATAATCAGCCTGATACTTCCCCAGCAGATACCCTTTATCAGCAAGCATACACCTTGCAAAAACAGCTTAAGCTTGAAGAAGCGATCGCTCTCTATCAACAATTAATTAATCAACATCCTCAATATGCAGCTGCTTGGCATCAGTTGGGGGTAATCATGGATAGTTTAGGACAAATTGATCAAGCTATTTTGGCTTACAAGCAAGCTTTACTTATTAATCCTAATTATGCAGAAAGCCACAATAATTTAGGAATAATAGCAGTTAGCAAGGGAGATTTAGACGAGGCGATTATTTGCTTTAACCAAGCTATTCGTAGCAATCAAAACTATGCTTTTGCTGAGAATAATTTAGGTTTAGTCTTACAAATGCAGGATAAGTTAGGGGATGCTGTGGTCAATTTTCAAGAAGCAATCAGGAAAAACCCTAATTATCCAGAAGCACACTTTAATTTAGGAAATGTGTTACAACTACAGGGAAAAATTGAAGAAGCGATCGCTTATTTCCAAACAGCAATTAAGCTTAACCCTAAATACATTAAAGCTTACAATAGTTTAGCTTTAGCGTTAGGAAGACAGGACAAAGTAGAAGCAGCTATGAGCGTATTTAAGCAAGCTTTAGCCATTCAACCTAATTCCCCAGAGGCTTTTGCTTGCTTATTTTCTATGAAGGAAATGACTTGTAATTGGGAGACAAGAGAAGCTGATTTAATCCAACTTTGGCAATTAACCGAAAACCAGTTACAAGAGGGAAAATCTACCGCAGTAACTCCCTTTGATAGCTTATATAAACCTTGGTCTGCTAGTCAACAGTTGAAAGTAGCTTGTAACTATGCTCAAGAGATTAAAAGACAATTAGCCTTAGGGACTAAACCCCTCAACTTTAACCATTCCCGCACCCGATCTGGACGATTAAAAATAGGTTATTTATGCCATGATTTTCGTAATCATCCCACCAGTCATTTGATGCAAAGTGTGTTTGGTTTACATGATCGCAATAACTTTGAAATAATTGCCTATTCCTATGGTCCTGATGATGGTAGTGAGTATCGTCGTCGCATTGCTAATGATTGTGATCGCTTTTATGATATTGCTACTTTATCAATTACGGAGTCTGCACAACGGATTTTTGATGATGGGGTGCATATTTTAGTTGATTTGATGGGATATATTGATAAAGCGCGGACACAAATATTGGCTTTAAAACCTGCACCGATTCAAGTTAATTATTTGGTTTATCCGGGGACAATGGGAGCAGATTTTATCGACTATATTATTGGTGATGCCATAGTTACCCCACCGGAATTTCCTGATAATTTTACTGAAAAATTGGTAATTTTACCGGATAGTTATCAGGCTAATGATTATCAACAAATCATATCATCTAAACCTGTTACTCGTTCCCATTATGGTCTTCCTGAATCGGGTTTTGTCTTTTGTTGTTTCAACCATACCTATAAAATTGAGCCGCAAATATTCACTGTATGGATGGAAATTCTGGCAAATGTTCCAGGTAGTGTGTTATGGTTATTTTCGAGAGTAGCTGAAGCTGAAGCAAATCTACGTCGGGAAGCACAAGCGCGAGGAATTGAGGGCGATCGCTTAATTTTTGCCCATCTCGAACCTAAGCCGGAACATTTGGCGCGACATCAACTAGCTGATTTATTTCTTGATACTTTATACTATAATGCTCATACGACTGGAAGTGATGCTTTATGGGCAGGTTTACCGATTATAACTTGTCCAGGTGCAACTTTTCCTTCCCGTGTTGGTGCTAGTTTACTGACAGCTATGGGCCTACCTGAATTAATTACTAAGAATTTAGAGGAGTATAAAAATTTAGCGATTAATTTAGCAAAATCTCCTGATAAATTGCACGAAATTAAACAGAAACTAGCACAAAATCGTCTTACTTATCCGTTATTTGATACGCTTCGTTTTACCCGCAATTTAGAAAAAGCTTATCGGACAATGTGGGATATTTATGCTGCGGGAAAATCACCAGAGATGATCAGGATAGCCAATTGATCACTGGAATTATCAGGGTAAGCGCATCTTAACAATCCTTGACAAAATCAACTTTATCCCTCCCAGTTTTCACGGTACTTGGCCAGAAAAATCAGAAAAAGTATCGGCATTTTTTTGAGGAATTAAAGCTTATTTTCATAGATTAAATTTACTTGACAAAATGACTGATATATGTTAGTAAATTAAGTCCTAAAATTGAATTACCTTGCTCATTTAACAGAGGACTATAACAAGCGATCGCTCCCTGTTGCGGTACAATTGATAATAGGGCCCCACTAACTCCCGATTTAGTGGGAAACCCCACCTCAATAGCAAATTTTTCGGAAGCTTCATAGAGTCCACAATTAGTCATAATTTCTAGAATAATTTCGGCAAAAGAAGAAGCTAAAATTAACTTACCTAAATTAGCAAGATCGGCAATTTTTCCAGATAAACAACAGATTTGATTGTAGGTTTCTAGAGCTAAATAACGATGACTGATATAACCATTTTTTTCTAATTCTAAGCTTAAAGCTTGATTGTGAACATTAGGATAAGAGTGAACAGATTCAAGCACAGATCGATCTAAAAATAATTGACAATTACCCATTTCATTTAACCATAAAAGCAAATTTTCACAGCGAGATTCCGGGGTTTCTCCTGCTAATAAATCCGCCAATGCGATCGCACCACTATTAATCATAGGATTACGGGGAAAACCGCGATCCTCTTGCAGTTGAGTTAAGGAATTAAAAGGATAACTAGAAGCTTGTTTTCCCACGCGACGAAAAACAGCATCTTCCCCTAAATGGGTTAAAAGATATAATAACAAAAAAGGTTTAATCACACTCATCAAAGGAAAAGTTACAGTTTCATCTCCCCAAGACAAAATCTCCCCCTCAAGACAGTGAATCTGGAGAGCGAAAACCTCGGGATGAACTTGGTTCAAAACCGGTATATAATAGGGAGTCTGACCCTTCCTATCCGATAAATGCACTTCCCCGACCCAAGCTTGTATATCTTCCACCCTTAATCTAGCTAATCGGTTCATTTGTTTGTTTAATCCATGTACTCAGTCAAAGAAGCAGAATCTATAATTTTAACTCAAATTCAACCCCGACAAGAAACAGAAAAAGTTTCTCTAGAGGCAGCTTTTGGGCGCATTTTAGCCGAAGATATCAGCAGTGATTTAGACTTTCCCTATTGGGATAATTCTGCTATGGATGGCTATGCTGTCCGCTACGAAGATGTCAAAGACACTAATCCAGAAAATCCCGTTACTTTAAAGATTATCGCCGAAATTCCCGCCGGCAAAGTCCCCGAAAAAATTATTCAACCAGGAGAAACAGCCCGAATATTTACAGGAGCGATGTTACCCGCCGGCAGTGATACGATTATTATGCAGGAAAATACTCAAAAACAAGGGGAGCGAGTGGTGATTCTTATCCCTCCCGAAAAAATAGGTCTTTTCGTGCGTCAACGCGGCACATTCTATCAAGCGGGAAATACTTTATTAAAAGCTGGTCTTGCCATTAATTCCCCAGAAATAGCGGTTTTAGCCACGGCACAAGCTACCGAATTAACAGTTTTTTCCCGTCCCCAAGTGGCAATTTTCTCCACGGGAGATGAATTAATTAATCCCGATGAAACCCTCCAAAAAGGTCAAATTATTGACTCAAATCGCTACGCTTTAACCGCATTTGTCGCCAGTTTAGGGGCAATTCCCAGACCTTTAGGTATAATCAAAGATAATCCCGATCTTCTCAGAGAAACTATCAGAAAAGCCATTAATTCTAGTGCCATCGTCCTTTCCACCGGCGGTGTTTCCGTAGGAGATTACGATTATATCGAGGGAATTTTAGGGGAATTAGGGGGAAAAATTCTGATTGGCAGCGTTGCTATTCAACCGGGTAAACCCTTAACCTTCGCTACTTTTCCTAACGGTTGTATTTACTTTGGTATCCCCGGTAATCCCGTCTCTGCTTTAGTTTCCTGTTGGCGCTTCGTGCAAATGGCAATTAAAAAATTATCGGGATTGACAGATTATCAGAACAAATTTCTGCGAGTTGTCACCCGCGATACTCTCAAATCTCAGGGACAAAGAGAAGTTTATCTCTGGGGAAAAATAGAAATTATCGAGGGAGTTTATCAATTTCAACTTGCTCCCGGACAACACAATTCGGCTAATTTAATTAATTTAGCGGGTACTAATGCTTTAGCCATAATTCCCCAGGGTAAAACTACTATACAAGCGGGAGAAACAGTAGAAGTTATGACTGGACTTCCCCTTTGAGAGCCAGTTTCAGATGTTGGCAAGGGTTCTTTTTTTGACTTGATCTCCTTCTCGGTAAGAATCAGGTCGAAGGACAGCAGCAGGGGAATTACGGTTAGGAACTTTTTCTATAGACCCTAATTAGGGTTTGCGGCAAAAAGTTTTTCCTGGTGGCAGGGTGTGGGGTGTGGGGTTTTACCCATTTTCAGGTGGTCAATTACCTAATTTTCAGGGAAAAAGTGCCGGAATTTTCCCCCCAAGCACATGGACCGCCAGCAACATTGTGAGTGTCACCTTCAATTTTGGTAATGGGGCCCACGTTACCACCTTTAATCCTAATGGGGGTGATGGGTTGAGTAGTAGTATAGGAAGCTTTGTCACCAATGCCTTAGGACAATTAACCTCTGTTCCTTCTGATTGGATTGATTACTCTAATGTCAATGTCGTCTCAACCAATTCTACACAAACACCTAACGCATGGTTCGTGAATGGAGACAATGGCATTTACTTTACTAATGATTTGAACTACTCTGTCGATTTGACCAATGTATCAGGTAATATAGTTGCTGCTAACTGGACCATTCAAGGCACCCAGACACAGACAACCCCGGAACCAGGTACCCCTTTAGGCTTATTAGCGGTGGGTTCTCTGGGTTTATTGGCTCGCAAACGTCAATAAATGACCAATTCTATGGTAAGGAAGGTTTAAACGCCTTCCTTTTTGGTTAGGGGGCGATATAGTCTTATGTCCCTTTTTGCATAGCTCTAACCTGTTTAACCTCTAACTCTAAGGCGGATGCGACTTGCTCAACGCTTAACCCTAAGGCTAACAAACGAGGGACCGCCTCTAGTGCTTTGTTTAGTCTGCCTTGCTCAATGCCTTGCTCAATGCCTTGCTCAATGCCTTGCTCAATGCCTTCCTGACGCGCTTCCTCGCGCACATCTTGAAAATACTGAGTTTGTTTTAATTCATCTAAACTAAACATAGTTTCTATCTCCCGACGATTGAGAAGCGGTAACTTATAAACGAGAATCGTCTCTATTAATTGTAAGAGTTCTTGGGGTTTTTGGTCGGGGGTTAATTCTTCTCTCACTCTTTGGATTAATTTTCGGGTGCTATCAAGCGCTTTTGCTTTAGATAGGGTGATTAATTGCACTTTGGCTAAACCAATCGAAGTTTGAGGAATGTTTTCTAATTCATTCAGATAAATCCGTCTGACTCGCTCGCAGTTGAGGAGTTCCCGATAGCGTTGAACTTGATTGGTTTCTACTTGAGGGTTAGGATAGACAATCACACCCCGCCAATCATTGGTTAAGTCAGTTTTACTGAGATATAAGAAGATTTCGGTGAAAAAGCGCTGATAAAAAGCCTCATCTTCTTGAAATTGTACCTCACAGAAGTAGATGGGAGTCTGGGGGTTATTATTTTGAGGCAGAAAGACTCCATCGAGACGAAAGGAAAGTTGTTTGACTTCCACTGAGTCAAAGCGGTAGTTATTGGCTTCGCTGATAGGGAGTTGAATTAATTCAAAGAAGATAGAGGGGAATGATTGAAAGAGTTGATAAAAAATCGTGTCAGTTTTCATGCTTTTATTTCTGAACCTCCCCCCTAGGATTATACTAGCTATGGCTAAAAGTCTTACAGAGCCTGAGTTAAAATCTTCATAAGGGTTTTGTTAATTTTTTAGTATTTCTGTATGGAGCAAGTCCAGGAATACTGACTCCTAACCCTCAACCTTTTTCAGCCAGCCCTAATTAAGTAGGTGGGTGGAATTAAATATAAGATGAACGTAGGTTGGGTTGAAGCATGAAACCCAACGCCCGATTATGTTACGCTACCGCTAACCCATCCTACTGGACTGTTTCAGCTAAAATAGGGCAATAGATTTCGGCTTAAAGTCTTAG
>NZ_JASJFF010000805.1:0-1382 GCF_030065435.1 Microcystis sp. M53603_WE2 | reverse complement strand
TGAGGTAGTCAGTTACCTAATTTTCAGGGAAAAAGTACCTGAATTTTACCCCCGATCACTCCAATGGCTGGCACTTTTTGAGGGGAAAAAAGTCCAAAAGTCTTATCCAACAAGGTTTTTAGATTTATTCAGCAGACCCTAGTTAGAAACTATATTTTACTAGCGATAATGGATAGCTAACCAAATACAAGGGGGATTATTGCTAGTAAATTCGACGCGATGTTTTTGGTGAGGAGGAATCAGCAGATAATCCCCCGCTTGCAGATTAACTTGGCTGCCATCCTCATAACTAATCTCAGCGAATCCCTGTAATAAAATCACCCATTCAAACTCAGATTGATCGTACCATTGACCCCGGGGAGTGGTTTGACCAGTGGAAATAATTCTTTCCAGACGAATAGCCTGACTTTGAGCCAAAATTTCCAGAATTTCTCGGTCAGGA
Organism: Microcystis sp. M53603_WE2; assembly: GCF_030065435.1. Classification (NCBI taxonomy): domain Bacteria; kingdom Bacillati; phylum Cyanobacteriota; class Cyanophyceae; order Chroococcales; family Microcystaceae; genus Microcystis; species Microcystis sp. M53603_WE2. The sequence continues at coordinate 940 of NZ_JASJFF010000805.1, read as the reverse complement.
ATTAGTTCAGGTAAATCAAAAATTGAAGCTGCTATCATTAGTTATGATCCCTTTCTGGATGAAAATCTTTAATCACCGTCGGTATTGCTGTTAAAATTTTCTCAACGATATGAGCAGGTGTATCTAGGTCAGAAACAACAATCCGAAGATCCGCTTCTGCATAAAGTCCTCGTCTTTGTTCTAATAATAATTCCAGTTTACTTTCTAAATCAGTGGACTGAAGCAAGGGACGAGAGGTATCTTTTTTTAAACGTTTAACCAAGACTTCGAGAGGAACATCTAACCAAATCATTAAACCGTGACGAAGATAACTCCAATTCATCGGTTTTAAAACCATCCCTCCCCCGGTGGCAATCACAGTTTTAGTCAGAGAGGATAATTCGGCTAAAACTTGGGTTTCTAACTCCCGAAAAGTCGCTTCTCCCTCGTCGGCAAAAATTTCCCTGATTTTCTTTCCCGCGACCCTTTCTATTAATATATCTGTATCAAAAAAACGATATTGTAACCGTCGGGAAAGCAACTCTCCCAGGGTGGATTTGCCGGCCCCCATCATTCCTAGCAAAAAAACACTTAATCCCCGTAAGGAGTTAAAATCCGTTGAATTGTCCATATGTAGTCCTCGCTACTCAGGGATGATTTTTTGATAAGCATTTAGGAGTAAAAACCCGCAGATGGAATCAGAAAATCTTCTCAGAACTCCCATTGACACCGACATCGTGTCAGAATGCTGGATAACCATGATACCATCTTGGTAGTTAATGGACGAAATCAGCTTGATTAATCTAATCAAGTGGTGTGAGGAGTGTGAACACAGGAGTCTAAAATTCATGTCCAATCAACCAGCAAACTTTCCGGGTAACAGAAATCAACTCAAACCGATTAAAGTCGGGGTTATCGGGGTCGGTAACATGGGACAACACCATAGTCGCATCCTGAGTTT
>NZ_JASJFF010000670.1:0-1079 GCF_030065435.1 Microcystis sp. M53603_WE2 | reverse complement strand
TCGTTTTTAATGTTCCACGAACTACCCCAACAGGCTACTAGAGAAATTTTCGCCGAAGCGCGTCGTTTATTGCGATCGGGGGGTTATTTGACGCTGATGGATATGAATCCGCGCTCGGAAATTTATCGAAAAATGCCCCCTTATGTCCTCACCTTACTCAAGAGTACCGAACCCTATCTCGATCAATATTTTACTCTCGATATCGAACAGGCATTAGTTGAAGCGGGGTTTCAAGCACCGATCATTACCCCCACCAGTCCCCGACATCGGGCGATTGTTGCGCGGGTTTCCGAATCATAATTTTGAGGTAATCAATGAAGATAATTTTTCGTCAAAGCTGGACAAAGATATTAACTATTGTCCCTCTCTTCCTGTTAATTTTTGCCAGCAAAACCCTTGCCCATCATGCCATGGCAGGGCAAACTCCCGATAATTTTTGGAACGGATTTTTATCGGGTTTAGCTCACCCAATTATCGGTTTAGATCATTTAGCTTTTGTGGTGGCTAGTGGTTTAATTGCTGTGGGGATGGAACAGGGTTTATTAATTCCGCTCGCTTTTGCGATTGCCACTTTAATCGGCACAGGTATTCATTTACAGGGAATAAATTTACTTTTTCCTGAAGGGATTGTTGCCCTTTCTGTGGTAATTTTTGGCGTGGTTTTAACCCTGAAAAAAGGGTTACAAACTCATTCTAATCTCTATACGATCGCTCTGGCAACTCTGGCAATGATTGCGGGAATTTTCCACGGTTATGCCTACGGAGAATCAATTATCGGGGCGCGAGTTGCCGCTTTAGTTGCCTATTTAATCGGTTTTACCGTGATCCAATTAGCGATCGCATCTGGTGCTTTTTTCCTTGGCAGTGTCATTAAGGAAAAATTAGCCAAGCAAGCGACTCTAATTAGTAAGTTCATCGGATTGGCAATTATGGCGATCGGTACAACTTTTTTAGTGGGAATTAAGTAGGGTCTGCTGAAAAAGTTTGTTGGTGGGGGCAGGGTGTGGGGTGTGGGGTGTGGGGTGTAGGGTTTTACCGATTTTGAGGTAGTCAGTTACCTAATTTTCAGGGAAAAAGTA
>NZ_JASJFF010000689.1:0-1650 GCF_030065435.1 Microcystis sp. M53603_WE2 | reverse complement strand
AGAACACGATAGCAGCTTTAAACAAAGTCAGTTACTCCCCACCTATCACGCGCGTACCGTGGCTAAATGGCGCGCTCAATTAAACCATTGTCCCGTAATTTTAGGCTCGGCCACGCCATCCCTAGAAACATGGCTAGAATCCCAAGTTAATCCCCGTCTTTACCTATCTTTGCCCGATCGCATCCAAAATCGCCCCTTACCCCGGGTAGAAATCGTCGATATGCGACGGGAATTGCAACGAGGCAATCGTTCCCTGTTTAGTCAATCCCTGCGTTCATCTCTGGAAACCCTGCGCGACAAGGGAGAACAGGCAATTTTATTTGTCAGTCGCCGGGGACATAGTACTTTTGTATCTTGCCGAAGTTGCGGTTATGTGCTGGAGTGTCCCCACTGTGATGTCTCTCTCTCCTACCACCACACCGAACCGGGAGCGCAAGAATTACTCCGCTGTCACTACTGCAACTATGGTCGCATTCATCCGAAACAATGTCCTGAATGCGGTTCTCCCTATCTGAAATTTTTCGGTACTGGCACTCAGCGAGTCACCCAAGAATTAAGCAAAGAATTTCCTGATTTGCGCTGCTTGCGTTTTGATAGTGATACCACCCGCAACAAAAATGCTCCCCGGGAACTATTAAAACTATTTACTGATGGTGAATTCGATGTCTTAGTGGGAACCCAAATGCTCACCAAAGGATTAGATATCGATCGAGTTACCCTAGTAGGAGTAATGGCAGCCGATGGTTTACTTTATCACTCCGATTATCGCGCCTCCGAACGCGCTTTTCAAACCCTCACCCAAGTAGCGGGGAGAGCAGGAAGGGGAGAAAGAGAAGGAAAGGTAATTATCCAAACCTATACCCCTGAACATCCCGTGATTAGAGCAGTGCAAACCCACGATTATGAGGGTTTTGTCGAGACGGAATTAATGCACAGAGAGAGTTTAAATTATCCTCCCTACGGCAGCTTAGTCTTAATTCGCTTTAGTGGTTTAGATGGGGAAGCAGTCCAGAAAAGTGCCGAAAATGTTGCGGAGGAATGTGTTAATAATTTGGGTTCCGATTGGGATATTTTGGGACCTGCACCCGCAACAATTATGCGCGTGGCTAACCGTTATCGCTGGCAAATTCTGTTAAAATTATCGGGAGACAAGGCTGATATCGGTGGTCTTTTGCGTCCTTTGAAAAGCTTAGTTTTACCCAAGGTAAGTATGGCGATCGATGTGGACCCCTTAACTATAGAATAATCAAGGATGAATGAGATGATCGCCATTGCTCACGGATGCAACCAGTTATCTAAATCCGTCAAAGTGTCAAAGTCTAATAAAGCGAGTCCTAAGTCTTCTAACCGCTCCACAGGAAGGTTACGGATGGTTTCCTCAAGATTTTGCGGTATTTCACCGAAACGTCGTTGAAGAAGTCTAATAACAAGATTGGCTTCTTGAATTCTACCCTGTTCAAGACCCTGCTGTACACCTTGCTGTAGTCCTCTTTTCAGTCCCTCTTGAATCGCTTGTTCCCTATCCTGTTGGTAAAGTGGAGCTAAACGCATAATAAACTCCCTATCCTCCTGTGTTTTTTTCGATAACGCTTCTAAATTTCTACTCAGATTATACAATAAGTTTAAAGAAGCCGATTTTAGGGGAGCATT
>NZ_JASJFF010000819.1:0-1578 GCF_030065435.1 Microcystis sp. M53603_WE2 | reverse complement strand
GCCACCTATTTAGACCCCCAAATTGCCCGTTTAGTCATGGATAATCTCAAACCGCCGGCAGTGCAACCTAATCCCAATCTAGCACTTTTATCGGAGCGAGAAATGGAGGTTTTAAAGTTAATTGTTGAGGGCAAAAGTAACGCTGAAATCGCCGAACAACTTTATTTAAGTACCAATACTATTAAAACCCATGTGCGGGGAATTATGAATAAATTAGCCGTGGATGACCGAGTACAAGCGGCCGTAATTGCCCTACGTTCCGGTATTGTTTAAGGGGAAAATGGCGATTTACTTATCCCCTATTCGAGGCTTCTCTAATCACCTCTAAAACCTCTGAAGCATGGGAAATAGTCGGGACGTGACCGGATGCCAAAACCACTGTCTTTGCTCCCATTCTCTCGGCCAAATTAAACTGTAATTCTGGGGGTACGGCTTGATCTTGACTAGAGACAATATACCAGTTCGGCTTATTTCTCCAGGCGGTTGTAGTGGTTTTTGCTGTTAGTAAAGAGGCGGCTGCTGGGGTTTGGGTGGCATAAATTAAAGCGGCTTTTTCGGCGGGCAAATCATTGGCGAGAATCTTCTCTATTCCCTCTTGAGAAATCCAGATAAACCCCTCTTGTTCTTGAAAATACTGTGATGGGGTTTCGTATTCACTAAACAAATCTACCATCGACTCCCCCGCATCGGGAGCCAGCGCTGCAATGTAAACTAAACCGGACACTTTTTCATCGTTGCCGGCTTCTGTGATTACCGTACCCCCCCAAGAATGACCGACTAGAATACATTGTCCTTCGATACGGTTTAAAATTCTTTTCGTAGCAGCTACGTCATCCGCTAGAGAAGTGAGAGGATTTTGCACTGCGATCGCTGCGTATCCTTCGGCTAATAACTGGGCAGTTATCTGATTATAACTAGAACCATCGGCCCAAAAACCGTGAACCAAAACAATATTGTTAATTCTGTTCATAAGACCTCTTACAAAACTCGAAAAGTGCTGGTTTTTAGCATTTTTTAACTCTCAGAGAGCTATTAATATTCTTACATTGTAGCCATTAAGCCCATTTTAACTTTTTAACTCAATTGCCGGTGCTATAACCATCCAAAAAGTATATTCAATCATTTATAATAAGTTATCGACCTATCTCTGTTGGATAAACCATGACTATCGCTCAAAGCTTACCCCTAGTCGAGTCTCATGTAAACCCTGAGATAATCTTCCCACAAGGCCAATTTTGGAGTGATGAACCACCCTTGGAAAGTAACCTACATCTACAACAAATTATTTTACTAATTCAGTGTTTAGAATGGTGGTGGCGCAAGCGAGAAGATTATTTTGCCGCCGGCAATTTAACTATCTATTACAGTCCCAACCAGAAAAAGTCAGAATTCTTCCGTGGTCCCGATTTTTTCGTCGTTTTGGGGACAAACTCCAACCCCAACCGCAGAAGTTGGGTAGTTTGGCGAGAAGAGGGCAAATATCCCAATTTAATTATCGAAATTCTCTCCGATAGTACCGCCAAAGTTGACCGAGAGGAGAAAAAACAAATTTATCAAGATATATTTCGCACTCCCGAT
>NZ_JASJFF010000045.1:0-1119 GCF_030065435.1 Microcystis sp. M53603_WE2 | reverse complement strand
GGGGATGAGGATGTTCCTGATTGCTTTTCATCGCTTCTAACACTGCCGGTAAAGCTTGGGGATCGAGATTCTGTAAAAAGTTTAATAGATCCAAACTCTCCCCCACCAAGTGCGTCACGTTGATCCCCTCGTAATCGGGTTGATAGTGTTGTAAACGTCTCACCCCTTCTCCCAAAAGAATTACCGCCCCGCGCCAGTTATTATTTTCCAGATGGTAACAAGCGACAGCAATCTGCAAAATGCCTTGATAAAAGGTTTTTTCAGGCTCTGCGGACTCCATCCACAAAGCCTCTAGGGTATCATGACAAGCATAGAATTGCTGGCGATTAAATTCGTCGATTCCTTGCCCAAAAGCGCTGGCTGTCATTACCCTAAACTAATGCCCCTTCATCGATTTGCGGACTTCTTGGATATAGTCGAGGGAAATTACCTGTTCTTCCCCAGCAAACTCGTTATCGGGGGTAATAAATAGCATACAGTGACATTCTTTCCGTTCCCGCATCGGCACACAGGGACAATTCCAGAAAGTATTTTTTACCTCCGCTTCTTTGTCTTCGTAGTGACGACAGGGACATAAAGGAGCGCCTAATTCGTCCTTATGACGCGCTAATCCCTCAATTACTACCGCTGTCACCGAGAGATCGCTACAGAAATAAGTATTTGTACCTTTAGCGTACTGTTCGGCAAACTTTTTCATCGCCTCAAGACTCTTATCCGTGTTTGTGATCTGGCTCATAGTTATCTGATCCCCTTAGCTTTCTACAAAAAAACTTTTTACCTAAAATGTCAGCTTGAAGGAACCCTCGGTTTTACCTCGGAGATGAAAAGCTGACATCGCCTTGACACCTTGTACGATGAGTTGCTAGATTATAAGCATAACACATTGAGAGGTCGAGTCAATGCGAGTCATAGAGTTTAAGTTAAAAACCAATTCACACCAAGAGATAGCCATTCAAGAGGCTATAAGGGTGGGACAGTTCATCGAAAATTTGGGTCTGAAACCCCGTCGTTCTACGACGGCTTTACCGTTAAATATTAGCGCATTTACACGATATATGCTAGAATGCGAGATATGGAAAAGCTATCGCTACCGATTTTACCCAACACCAGAACAAGAGT
>NZ_JASJFF010000677.1:0-2535 GCF_030065435.1 Microcystis sp. M53603_WE2 | reverse complement strand
TTGGACGAAATCGCCGAGTTTTTCAAAACCTATAAAAATCTAGAGAAAAAAGTCACAGAAATTCTCGGTTGGAAAGATGTGGACGCAGTAACTGCTTTAGTCGAACAGTGTATTGCTGCTTATAAGTAATCTAAGTCCAAAATCAGTTATCAGTTATCAGATTTGAGTTTTTTCACTGATTACTGTTTACTGTTCACTGTTCACTGACAATACTCCCCACACCCCAATTTATGCGAATAGAAACCTTAAAATCGGGTTTAATCGTCTCCTGTCAAGCGCCAGTGGAGTCATCTCTGCACGATCCTGTAATTATTGCCGCCATGGCTCATGCTTGCGTGGATAGGGGTGCTTGTGGGGTCAGAATTGATAGTCCCGCTCATCTGAAAGCCACCCGTCAACAATTGCCGGATATACCGATAATTGGACTCTGGAAACGCAATTATCCCGATTGTTCGGTATATATTACTCCCAAATATCAAGATGCTCTCGCCATTGCCGATGCGGGTGCCGATATAATTGCCTTGGATGCTACCCCCAGAAAGCGTCCTAATGATGAAAATTTAGCCACAATTATCGCTCGTATTCATCAGGAAACTGGTAAATTAGTCATGGCAGATATAGACTCGATCGAAAGTGCTATTTATGCCGTGGCAGCCGGTGCTGATATTGTCGGTACAACTCTTTACGGTTACACAGAAGCAACTAAAAATCTGCCACCGCCGAGTTTTTCTTTCCTAGAAGAATTAGTTAATAAGTTGTCAGTTCCTGTTATCTGTGAAGGAGGAATATCGACTCCAACAGAAGCCAAAAAAGCCCTAGAAGTTGGTGCATATTCGGTAGTTGTCGGCACGGCAATTACTGGGATTGATTTAAAAACTACCGCTTTTTTACAAGGAATTTTATCAAAAGATTAATGGGAGGGAAAAAACCAAAAAGTTTAGCCGCACCTCCTAAAATAGCGACAACCAAAGCGATTAAAATACCCCGGTTTGTGAATTGAGGAGAGGCAATAGCCAAAAGGCAAAACGGAGAATAAATAATCAGTGGGCAAGTCCAGTCATAAAATCATCGAGTTCTAACTGCGCCACCGTAAAATTTGTGCTTTAATGGGGTTGACAAAATCCCGTTTTTCTGCTTGAGATTTTTCGTATTCTTGCTTGAGGCGATAATACCATTTGGCCTGGGTATCGGCATCATCAATTAACATCAAAGCTGGATGATAACTAAGTCCTTCCTGTTGTTTAATTACCACATCGCGATCCTGTTTGAGGAATTGTAGAGTTAAATAACGCAAAAGAGGGGTTAAAAATGCCAACCAAGGAATCGTATAGTATAAACTTTGATGGACTTCGCAGTGATTTTCATCGATGGGAGTAATTGCCGTAAAAGCACAGGCTAAATACCGATCACCTCGTAGTATTTCTGTACGCACCGAGGGCAATTCAAAAACAATTTCAATCGATACTTTATTACCCAAAATTTTATAGGGTTTCGCACTTACGGGCATATCATAGGGAGCAAGACGAAAACCGAGGGGAACAGGTTCGTATTGTTTTTCTTTGACCCGAAATTTGCGTGGACCGCTGCGCCACCACCAAGAAGTATGAACGTAGGGACCGTGGGCCGGATCCATCAATCCCACCACTGCATGGTCAATATTGCAGTCAAAAGTGATAGTTTCGGCTATTTTGGGGGTAAGTTTGCCAAAATCGGCAATAGTCGGCACAGGAGGCAGATTTTCTTGATTAATTTCTCTTTTTGAGTCTGCCGGAATAAACACCCAGATATGACCTTGTATTTCACGACAGGGATAACTGGTGACGCAAATTCTGCTAATATCAAGGCGATCGTGTTCCGTTAATGAGGGGATCTCAGAACAAACGCCATCGCTAGTATTAAATTTCCAGCCATGATAGCAACAGTACACCCCATCCCCTTCAATCCAGCCATGGTGCAGCGGAATGCCACGATGGGGGCAAATATCCCGCAATGCGAACACTTCTCCATCCTCTCTCCTACCGACAACAATCGGTTCACCTAGCATTTTTTTGGCCATTAGCTGACCGGGTTTAAGTTTATTTGCCGGTGTGGCCACATACCAAAAGTCGCGCAGTAAGCTAGTCATAGGGTTTGTCTGGAGAGCTTCGATCGTTCATCCTATCATCAGAAATGAAGGTTATGACCGGGACTAGGGCAGATAATTTATGGACGTAACTGGATTCGAACCAGTGACCCCATCGATGTCAACGATGTACTCTAACCAACTGAGCTATACGTCCGCACGAATTGTTATTATAACACGATTGCTTCTAATTAGGCAAGCCCCTAGGCAATAAATTGATAGCCAATTAACTTATAAATTAACTTGGCAGTGGTAAATTCCGAGACCACCGAATCACTAATCGGGGCCAATTCCATCACATCGCAGCCAATCACCTGATGAGTTTGGAAAAGACGACGGAGAAAGCCTAGGGTTTGATGCCAACTTAACCCCCCCGGTTCAGGTGTTCCCACCCCCGGAATTAAAGCCGGATC
>NZ_JASJFF010000335.1:0-6474 GCF_030065435.1 Microcystis sp. M53603_WE2 | reverse complement strand
TTTGCCTTCCTGTTCGGTTTTGGTGTATAAATACACGCTGGCATAACTACGCGCTTCCTGACGCATTGCCCCGTCGCTATTGAGATAAAAACGTCTGACCTGCTGTTGTCCCAAACCGTTATAGGGAACACTGGCAATAGCTGGATGGGCTGCTAGTAAGGATTTTTCGGCGGCTAATAACTTATCGATGAGAGTGGATACAGCTGCTTGATTAGACATTTCGCTGGCCACTTCTGTGGTAGGTGCGGTGGCAGCGGGACTAAAATCGGGGACATTTTCCTTAACGCCAAAAAAGCTGGCTTCTTGGGCGGTTTTCAGGGCTAATTGCAGTCCCACCGGGTCCACATCGGTGGTAGAGGTGACACCGACTTGATTATCCCGATTCCAGACGCGAACGATAACGCTGGAACGATTGGACGCTTGTACCTGTTTGGGTTCCCCTTGAAACACATCCACATCGGTTTCATCGACAGAAGAACCATAGATGTCGTATTTAGCAATTCCTAAAGCTTGGGCGCTAGAATTAGCGATTTGGGCGATATCTTCAACTTTTGGCATAGATTTTTTTTGGTGTTGGAGGATTTTTCAGTTATCAGTAAACAGTAATCAGTAATCAGTGAAAAGAAAGCTCAGAACTTGCCACTTAACAGTGTCCACTGAAAACTCAAATCTGATAACTGATAACTGATAGCGGTCAGCCGTAAGCTAGATAAGTAGGGAGGCACAATTATTTGTAGGATGGGTTAGCGGTAGCGTAACATGAGCGGGCGTTGGGTTTCATGCTTCAACCCAACCTACGTTCTGAAAACTCAAATCTGATAACTGATAACTGATAACTGATAACTGATAACTGAAGAGAGATTGGGCCAAGTGGTGACAATAAAGACGATAACGGCGGCCGTGGCCAGCATAGCTTTAGCAACGTGACCGATAACCGTACCGACGACGATACCGACACAGACTTTTAGGGATTGTTGCAAACGGGGGGTTAATTCCAAATCGCGACGATAGGCGTATTCTCCGACAAAAGCCCCGACCACAGGACCGACAAATAAGCCGATAATTGGGCCGCCAATGGGTAAAGCCGGTAAAAGCCCGAATATTCCCGCTAATAAACCCACTACTAGCCCGATTTGACTCCAATTGCTCGCCCCAACTTTTTGGGCGCCGAGATAACTAGCGAGGAATTCCACCCCCAGACTGAGGAGAAGGACAACAAAGGCCACGGTTAAAGCGACCCCCATCCCCGCGAATTTGGTGACAAAACCCCACACCAGCATGGCGATTAAAATCAAACTCATGCCGGGGACAGCGGGCAGCAGTTCGCCAATTATCCCCACTATCATGATGGCAATGAGGAAATAATAGAGAATTACTAAAGTCATGATTAACGACCGCCAACGGTAATAGAATCGACTTTTAAATGGGGTTGACCAACGGTGACATAAACGCTACCACTGACGGAACCGCAAAAACCCGCCGCTAGTCCTAAATCTTGGGAACACATAGAGATTTTATTCATAATCTCCTTGGCTGAACCGATTAAAGTCGCGCCTTTTAGGGGTTTAGTCAGGTTGCCGTTTTCGATAAGATAGGCCTCCTCGACGGCGAAATTAAATTCCCCGGTCGCCCCCACACTACCACCGCCCATTTTTTTGCAATAAATGCCTTTATCGATGGAATTAAAGAGATTATCGAGGGTATATTCCCCAGGTGCGATGTAGGTATTCCGCATCCGACTAGCGGCGGCATAGGTGTAGTTTTGACGGCGACCGCTACCTGTGCGCGGATGACCGGTTTTAATTGAACCAGTGCGATCGGCAATGAAGTTTTTTAGGATACCATTTTCAATTAGGAGAGTACGCTGGGCCGGCATTCCCTCATCGTCCATATCGATAGTACCGAAAGCTTTATCGGATAATCCTTCGTCCCAAGCCGTCAGATTTTCGTGGGCGATTTTTTCGCCCTTTTTATCGAGAAAGGGCGTGGTTTTTTGTTCGATTTGCGTAGTTTCTAGCAAATGGCCGCAGGCTTCGTGGAAGATAACGCCGCCAAATTCATTGGCCATGACGATGGGATAACTGCCAGATTCTACATAGTCAGCGTAAAGCATTTTACCCGCCGATTCGGCCACTTCTGCCGCCGATTCCTCAGCATTCCACGTCCGCAGAAAATCGGGATTACTGGTATTACCCACCCGTTTACCAATGCTAGAACGATTAGTTCCATCGGCACAGAGGAGATTATAGCCCACGGATTGGGTGAGGCGAATATCCCGGGCAAAAGTGCCGTCACTAGCGGCAACTAAAATTTCTTGCCAATCGCGAAAATAAGCGGCGCGACGAGATTGGACGTGAGAGGCTTTCTGATTGAGGTGAACGTTAGCAGTTAGGAGAATATCACCCATTTCTCGCAAAGAACTGCAATTATTCAGCCAAATATCTTTATTTTTGACCGTGGCATAATCCCGGAACATTTCCAGATTGATTTCGGGAATATACGCGTTAGGACTGGGTAGGTTTAAACCGAGAATCGATAAACCTTTTTCTAGGGCATTTTTTAAGCCTTGGAAGCTTAAATCGTTGGTACTGACATAACAATCAGCTTTACCGCGAAAAAGGCGGATTCCTGCCCCTGTAGATAGTTTCGGTGAGAGACTGGTGATGGTGTCATCTTCGGCTAAACAACTGATATAGTTGACTCTTTCGAGGAAAAATTCGATAAAAGTTGCCCCGGCAGCCCGTCCCAGTCCCAGAAGAGTGGACAAAGGAGCCGCCCAAGAGCTATCAAAGCGCTCCAGACTAGGATTATATTTCAGGGTGGGGAGTTCTTTGGAGATGAGTAGAGTGGGTGACATAAAGCTCGTTTATCAGTTAATCTGCTGGTTTCTAGTCTAACAGTTCTCAGTTTTTTCCGTCTGGGGATGCGTTAGCGCCGCCCAACCCTGCTAAATTTTTCTCCTTCATATCTCTTAATAAAAACCTTGATTCGAGCGCTCATCGCCCCCAAGATTAAATAAAGAGCGACTCAGGATCAAAATAATGGCCACAGCGACACAATTCTTAAACATTTCTGACTTGACAAAAGATGATTATTGTGTATTCGGTTTAGCGATTTGTTTTCTCAAACAGGAGGGAGAATTAGAAAAAGTGGCGGTGTTAGAACCGATTCCCTCGGCGGCCCTAGAGGCAATTGTCAAAGGAATTCCCACTTCCTACGAATTTGCCCGCGCCATGAGTTTAGGAGAGGTATTTCAGGACGATAATCCTCAAATACCCAGTAATTTCCCCGATAATGCCCAATTATGCGAGAATTTTGTCGAAAGGGCGATTGCGGCCACTCGCACCTATAAAAATCAACCCCACCTGCAAGGGTTAATCCCCTTGGGCAGCCAAAAAGACGATTTAAACTTTTCCCTAGAGAAAAAACGCATCTTGAATGCTGTTCATGTGGTGCGGACGGAGGATAACGTCAAACAACATTCTCACACCCATAAGGTTTTGTAATCAAGGTGAGTTCGGATTAGGGAAATTTTGCCGTTTTCCCTGATTCCGAACTCAGATGAACCAGTTATCTTAAGAGTGAGGTGTAAAGTTGTGATTTTGAGGAGTTGATGCCCAATTAAGTAGGGAGGCACAATTATTTGTAGGATGGGTTAGCGGTAGCGTAACATGAGCGGGCGTTGGGTTTCATACTTCAACCCAACCTACGTTCATCTAAAAAGATTATAATTTGTTTTCTCAATTTAGGATTAGTAAACCATGGCAAGTATAGAAACATTATTAGCAGAAATTATTAAGGCTGCATCTCACATTTGCAGAAATAGCGACAATCGGCAATTATTGGTGAATCTTAAATTGGTACAAGTATATTAACAACTGCGTGTAAGCATCTCACCGAAAAGCAAATGCGCTCCGGGGTTTGGGGGGTAGAACCCCCCAAAAGCTTGGATTGAGTCATAAAATCGAAAGTAACGCCCAATTTTCAAAGAGAGGTTCCCTTTAAAAACCCCAACTTAGTAGATTTATAAAAATGAGATGCACCCAATTATTAAGGCAATGCTACACATAAATTTTTGCTGACTGAATAAATATCTTCAAACAAATAATCCCATTGATGTTCTAGGTGTCTAGCGATATGGTAAGCAAGCAAAGGTGGCACAGCATTACCAATTAGTTTGTAACCATCCGTAGCCGAAAGTGAATATTTTTCATCTCCCTTATTTTGTGGACGCACAAATTGAAAATCATCGGGAAAAGTCTGTATTCTCGCACATTCCCGCACAGTTAAACGTCTCATTTTTAACCCTGCTTCTAACTCATTAACTATCTTTCCCCCTAATTCTAAAGATAATCTCCTAAATTCAATATTACCGTGATGTTCCGAGCGAATAGTCGGACTTAAACCCTGTAAATTAACCTCGATTTGTCCCTGAGTTTTACCATAATGTTTAGCTTTTGAATAGCTTTTTTGTGAGAGGTCAAATAACTCATCTTCTGGTTCTTCTAAACCTGATAATATCTGACCCACTGTACTGTAAGTTTTAAGAGGATATATTGACTCAAACAGATTTAATTGATGCTTAATAACTTTATGGGTTGGATGCGGAAAAATATCATTATTTTCTAGATGTCCTATCGCTGTCGCTTTTAAATAGGTTTTATTTAAACCGATAAAGATAATTCTTTCCCTGGTTTGGGGAATTCCATAATCGGGAGCAAAGAGAAGTTTAGGGATAACTATATATCCATCTTTACCAATGGCACTAAAATCATCTTCAATTATATCTTTAACATTAGCCAAGGAGATTAAACCTTTAACATTTTCAGCAATAAAAACTTTAGGTAAGGTTAATTCAATAACTCTTTTCATCCAATAATAGAGTTTCCCGCGATTGTCCTGAAAACTATCTTCACTCTCGTCTAGTAGTTTACCTGTGTGACTTTTGTGAGAATTAAACCCCTTTCTTTTTCCTGAAACACTAAAATCTTGACAGGGAAAACCTCCCGTTACTACATCAATATTACTGGGAAACTGAAACTCTCCTTTTTCTGCTTGTTTGACTAAATCTACAATACTCCCCAAGTGAAATACATTCTTTTTACCCCTTTTTTCAAAGTAGGGAATCCAAGCATTATGGGCAGCTTTAGTTATATCATTAGCAAAGACAGTTTCAAAAGTAGTGCGCGGTAGTTTTAGCCATGGTTCCCGTCTTTCTACTATCCAATCTTGATGAATATTTTCATTAACACAGTCTTGGTGTACCCAAAAACCTCCCTCTAATCCTAAGTCCATTCCCCCGCAGCCAGAAAATAGAGATAAAACTCGCTTTTGTTGCCTATTCATCACTATTGATTAAATGAGTAATTCAATAATATCATACTGATAATCAACTCGATCGAAAAGGATTAATTAAAGTTAGTTGATTGGATATTATTAACCCATCCTGCATATCTTCAGAGTAAAGAATACTAGCATCGGATGCTAAGGCACTAGCTACAATTAAACTATCCCAAAAAGAAAAACTGTATTGAGTGCGGAGTTCAGAGGCTCTTAAAATAATATTGCGATCAAGTTGAATAACAACACATCCATCGTAAAATTCTTGGATAATTTCTCTAATTTGAATTTCACTTATTTTAGCTTTTTTGGATAAAACAGAGCAAACTTCATTAATAATTTGCGTACTGATTAAGATATTTTCCCTGCTAGTTAAAGCGGTCGCTAGATTGCGTTTTCGCCTTTCTGCAGCATCGTTACACTCTGGGTCTATTAAAAGACGGTATAGCCAGATATTAGAATCAAAAAAATAAAGAGAATTGGTCATAATTATAGCTGATGAATTTCTTCCCGATTTAATTGACGAATACCTTTAACAGCAACGGGGTTTTGAGTTAATTGGGCAATGATTCCAGTGGTTGATATTTTTTTATTTTGTTTGATCACAATAACTTGAACTTCGCTGTCTTCCTTCAAGTCCTGTTGGTATTCTTCGGGAATTTCGATAATACCTTGTTTGATTTTGGCTTTAAATTCCACTGCATTTAACATATTGTTGCTCTCGATCGACTGTCTATTAAGATTAATTATAACAAATCCTGGTTAATCCCAACATTTCCTTCGGCTCAAAGGTCTGCGGATTGGCATTGAAACTATTCTTTATCAATAGATTTATTGCGCTGGTACTCCCGAAGAAATCCCTAAGATTTATCCTTCCCTGAGTTGAGAACAAGTTTAGGCGACAATTTTATCTTATCTCCACAACCAAGCATAAGTTAAGCAATACATAGGGTTTGCTGAATAAATCTAAAAACCTTGTTGGATAAGACTTTGAGACCTTTTTGAAATCCAAAAGTGCCTGGCATGGGAGTGATCAGGGGGAAATTCAGGTACTTTTTCCCTGAAAATTAGGTAATTGACCCCCTCAAAATCGGTAAAACCCCACACCCCACACCCTACACCCTACACCCTGCT
>NZ_JASJFF010000109.1:0-4508 GCF_030065435.1 Microcystis sp. M53603_WE2 | reverse complement strand
GCAGGACGGGAACTAGCCACGCGTACTGATAAAGCGGTTCCATTCAGTAATACCTAGTTTACAACTTCACACTATTTGGTTTATCTTCATCTATTGTGACATAGGTTAATTCTTAAGAAAGTGTTTATACCTAGTTTTGCTTAATAGGGCGGCGAAAGGTCAAAGGATCTTATCAATTTGGCAGTTTAGCGAGCGGGACGGTAATTTTTAGGGAGAAGCGGGAAAATTATCGAATAACCACGAAAGCAAGGAAACAATCAAACCAGCAGAAAAGGAAATTATCGCCACGATCGCCTCGCTGCCAAGATAACGGGATAAAAAACTGCCTTGAATTTGGGCGATCGGTAGTCGCGGATTTAACCCCACTTGGATGCTGTTGGTAAGCTAAACGGCGCTTAACCTGCATGATCCAACAGCTATAACCCTTTTGGAGTCTATATCGGTGATCCGAAGTAAAAGCCGTTTAGCTTATTGCCGGAAACGCTCACTTCTAAACCTTGTGATGCCTCGGTAATCTGCAAGTTTTCCCCCGTGGTTTTTAGTTTGAGGTTTTGGTTACTATCCTCTCGGATAATTTTTATCTGATTTAATATCTCTACCCCCGGTTTCTCGACGATCAGGAATTGATTTTCTTCTAGCTTAAGATCCTGTTGAGCCATCCGGATATTACCGGAAATAATTGTCGATTCCACTAAGTCATCTCTCACATTATTACCGGTGATAATCGGTCGCTCAAATCTAACATTATTAACTTTAATATTGCGCCAAAAAATAGGCTGTTCTTGATCTTGAGAAAGTTGTAAATTAACATCGATCGCTTGTTGTATTTCTAATTTAAATTCGGTGGTACTGAGATTAAATTCGAGGGGAATATCCTCTTTTTTTTGGGGTAAATTAGCAATTTTATAACCAGAAAGAGTTATTTTAATCGGGTTGCCGCTAGGGTTAAATGATAAATTTACTGGTTGAGAATTTGGCTGCAAACTAAAAGCCAAACGATTATTAAAAGGAGCGTATTTGAGATTTTTTACTCTAGTTTCTTTTTGTAAACGGAGTTCTTGCAGGATAAAATCCGCCGTCGGGGTAATTGTTAAAGTGCTATTTTCCCGGATTGATTCAATTTCTAGTCGCTCTCGTTTATTCAGTTCGGGATCTGCAAGACTGCTAAAAATGCCAGCGAGGGTAAATTTTTTCAGTCCCGATAGATCTATTTGGGAAAGATTATCGACATCTTTGAGCAATAAACTTTCGTTTTCTTGACAGGTAAAACTAAAGCTTTTTACCAATAAATTGCCTTCAAAGTTTTGTTTAACTGGGATAATTCCCCAAAAAATCGACAGGAAAACCAGTGCTAGAGTAACTATAAAAACTGTGCAAAACTTGAGATTTTTCCTAATAAATCGCCAGAAACTTTTAAAATTATGCTTGGACTTCATTTTAGCCACTGGGGATTATGTTCAAAAGTTATATTAATCGGGGCATTTCTGGGAGGAGCATCATCTTGTTCTAATAAAGCTTTGACTCGCAATTCGTACAATCCCGCCTTAGCCAGTTTACCATCAGAAGTACGACCATCCCAAGTAAAGAAAATTTCCCCTTTTGGTTGCCAGTTAGGGCGAGAAGTCTCATAGATAACCTCGTTGTTCTGGAGGATTTGTAATTCTTTGATCTGGCTACGCGCATTAGCAAAAAGGACGATATCATAGGTTTTTGCCGGATTAAAAATAACTGGCAAATAGATCAATTTACCGTCACTGATAGAGGCCGTGGCCCGCAGACTTTCAAGGGCGATATCTTCGCGATCAATAACATAGTTAGACCATTTAAATTGATAGCGAGAACCTTGGGGACGCAAGGTGAGGGGATCGAGTTGATAATTTTTTGGCAAAGAACGCACTATCACTTTTGGCGCTCGGTTATTACGACTAGGCACTTCCAACTTTAGGGAGTCAGTCATCTCCCGAATCCGGCCGATAGAAAGGGAAATAAGACTAAAACTGCCCGCAGTCTCGATCGGAGCTATTCCCTCACAGCGCTTGTCATTATCTCTCTGGATATAGTTGCTAGATCTAGTATTTCCCGTCCCACAGTTTTGAGCTTGAATAGGGAAGAACGAGACCAAAATAAGACTAAGAATTGTTAAGTTGAGGGCAATAAATGATTTTTTCATGGTACAACCACCTGCCATTGAGCTAATTTTTGGAGAACTCGATCGATTGGGTAAGCGAAACCGATACCGGAAGAATCGATTTGGGACTCGTTAATCGTTTTAAACATCAATCCGATCACCCGCATTTCCTGATCGAATACTGGACTACCAGACCCCCCCACGGCCAGACTCACATCGATTAATAAATTGCCGCTACTAGACTGAATGCCGATGGTAATCGCCTCGTACTTCGACCAATCTTTTGATTCAGGATGTCCGATGATAGAAATCGGTGTGTTTGGGGCAATTTCGCCTTGATGAAAGGTTAAAGGACTGATATCGTCTGGTAAACCCGTGACTTCCAGCAAAGCTAAATCCAAGTTTTCTTGGGGTTCGGTGATCTGACTTATTTTAGCCACTGCACGATCGCGCGGGAGGTTGGGTAGATTTTCGCCGTAATAGGGTTCCACTTCCAGATTATTTTCCAGATTATCGCCCCTCTGTTCCGTGTCGCGATCGACCACCACATGACGATTAGTGATAATCCACACCGTTGTTCCCCGTCGTTTGATCACATAACCCGTACCGTAGGCAGTCCCCTTGGCGTTACCGGTAAAGACAACACTGATTTTAACGATCGATCGCTTGATCCGGGTGAGGGGATCCTCTTGGGGTAGATATTTAGTGGTATTCAAAGCGATGATCTGCTCCGGTTGTTGCTGCAACGATAACAAGCGCCAGGCCTCTTGCAGGTTATTGCGAGTAAATTCAAACTTCGGATCGATTTTCGTCGCCTTCTCGAACTCAGCGATCGCTGCCTCTAGCTTGCCCTGTTCCTGTAGGAGCCGACCCAAATTATTATGGGCAAGGGTGTGAGTGGTAGTGGGAGTCCCAGTAGTATCTGGTAAATCTAAGGCCCTACGGTACATTTCCTCGGCTTCCGTCAGTTTTTTCTGGGCCCTCAGCACGTTACCGAGACCGATGTAGGCAGGGGCAAGCTTATCATCAAGAGCGAGCGCCCTACGGTACATTTCCTCGGCTTCCGTCAGTTTTTTCTGGTTTGCCAGCACGATACCGAGATTGTTGTAGGCATTGACATACTGATCATCAAGAGCGAGCGCCTTGCGGTACATTTCCTCGGCTTCCGTCAGTTTTTTCTGGTCCCTCAGCACGTTACCGAGATTGTAGTAGGCAAAGACAAACTTATCATCAAGAGCGAGCGCCTTGCGGTACATTTCCTCGGCTTCCGTCAGTTTTTTCTGGTCATACAGCAAGTTACCGAGATTGTTGTAGGCATCGACATCCTTATCATCAAGAGCGAGCGCCCTACGGTACATTTCCTCCGCTTCCGTCAGTTTTTTCTGGGCCCTCAGCACGTTACCGAGACCGATGTAGGCAAAGACATACTTATCATCAAGAGCGAGCGCCCTACGGAACATCTCCTCGGCTTCTGTCAGTTTTTTCTGGTTTGCCAGCACGATACCGAGACCGTTGTAGGCACGGACATACTTATCATCAAGCTCGATCGCCCTACGGTACATTTCCTCGGCCTCCGTCAGTTTTTTCTGGACCCTCAGCACGTTACCGAGATTGTTGTAGGTTTCTGGAAGTTTTGGATCGAGAGCGAGGGCTTTTTGACAGAAAATCAGTGCTTCGTCTAACTTATTTTGACGGAATAGCGCGGCGCAGAGATTGCTAAAAGCCACAGCACTGTTAGGATCAAGCTGAATAATTTGTCGCCAGATTCTTTCGGCTTCCGGGTATTTTTTTTGCGCTTGAGCGGTTTCACCCTGTTGCCATAACTGCTCCAGTGTTTGTGCCACTGTTGTCGGCGGCATGATCATCAATGCCAAAGTTAACACCAAAGCCAGCCGCACCACTTTCATAAGCTGATTTAAAATATTCTATCTATAGGTTAACAGATAGCAATGGAGTCAGGAACATTGCTGCATCTTAGTCGGTTAAGTAAGTAGTTATAATTACATTGAAGATAGATTTTGCCTCTGATCCCCCCTGCTACCTTGATAAGGCTATCCATTAGTCACATCTTTCTTAACATAAAATTTGACAAAAAGAGAAAAGTGTGCCAGATGGCTCAAGGGGGTTCTATGGGGGAACTAATTTGATGAGATAGTTTCCAAGTCTCGCTGATATCATGTAACCTTCGCAGTCCCAACCAAATAGTTTTAACACCAGGTTCACCGTCACCTTTTCTACCTAAAAACCCCCCAAGAGAAGCAATCATTCTGACCGCTTCCCTAAAGGAGGGCGGCTTTTCAGGTGGCGGACTCTTTTTATGAATAGTGGCACACAAAGATTGCCATTCATGTTCTTCCAAAAAACTTTCACAACTCTCCTC
>NZ_JASJFF010000404.1:0-1443 GCF_030065435.1 Microcystis sp. M53603_WE2 | reverse complement strand
TACGGGATTGACTCCTTGACAAATGACCGACATTCGCTTTCTTTGAGAAGAAAAGGGGATTTCAGCGATTCTAGGGAACTCTTGCTTGGTTAGGGATAAATTTAAGCCCGCTTTCGCCCCTAAAACTAATAAGGCTCCTTCCGTGGGATCGCCTAAAATGCTATCGTGACCGTTATCGAGGTTTAAACTGGCATCGTTGCAGAGGATACTGGCAATTAAAAGATGATGTAATTCTAGATCGGTTTTGGGATCGATCGCCCGTTGCTTGGAGTCTAAAAATTGTCCTTTTGGGCTATATCCTTCCCCAGTAACTAAAAAACTGCGATTAACTGTCTCTATCTCCCGCACGGTCATTTTATTTTCCGTTAGCGTCCCGGTTTTGTCGGAACAGATCACATTAACGGAACCAAGGGTTTCTACTGCCGGCAGTTTACGAATCAAGGCCTGACGTTTGACCATGCGTTGGGTACCTAGGGCGAGCGTTAGGGTGATAACTGCGGGTAATCCTTCGGGAACGACGGCTACTGCCATACTAAGGGAAACTTCCACTAATTCCTCTAGGGCCGACCAACCGGCATTGATCAGGCCGATGGTAATAGTTAGGGCCACTAGAATGAGAGAACCAGCAACAAGGACATTACCCAAGTGAGTCATTCTTTTTTGGAGAGGAGTGGGTTCATTGCCGACTGTTGCTAACATTTGAGCGATTTTGCCTAATTCCGTTGTCATCCCCGTATTGGTAACGATGACCTTGGCCCGGCCTTGCAGTACCTCTGTTCCGGTAAAGACAAAATTTAAGCGATCGCCGAGGGGAGTATCTCTGTCTAAGGGGTCAATGGAGGCGGATTTATTAACACTATTTGCCTCTCCTGTCAAGGCCGATTCGCGAATTTGCAGGTTAAAAGCTTCGATAATTTGGCCGTCGGCACTGATTTGGGTTCCCGCTTCAATCAGCATGATGTCCCCGGGGACGAGATTAACCGCGTCTATTTCCCCGCGTTGGCCCTCGCGAATAACATTAACTTGGGGAGAGGAGAGTTTTTTTAAAGCGGCCAGAGCTTTTTCGGCGCGACTTTCTTGCAGATAGCCGAGGATACCATTGAGGATGACAATTGTTAAGATAGCGATCGTATCTTTGAAGGGAACACCAATTTTAGCCAGATGACCGCGCTGTAATGCCAGTAAATCCAGTCCTCCGGAAATTATGGCCACGGCAATTAAGAGGAGGAGCATGATATTGGTAAACTGATCTAGGAGAATTTGCCAATTACTGCGCCCTGGACGTTCTTGTAGTTCATTTTTGCCATAATATTTAATTCTTTCGGCGATTTGCTCCCTATTGAGGCCATTAACAGCCGAACTACCGAGGATAGATAGGGTGGTTTCCACCGGATAGGTATGCCAAGGTTGTTGCAAGTTAAGTCTAGAATGGGCAGAATAGTC
>NZ_JASJFF010001228.1:0-7150 GCF_030065435.1 Microcystis sp. M53603_WE2 | reverse complement strand
GCAAAGTATTTCATCCGCACTACTTCCGCAGGTAATTCGGGAGTGCGATCGCCAATTAGGTTATCATCTAAGGGTTTCTCTTGCACCACCTCGCTAGTTTTAACGGTAGCGTGGGTGCGATGATCCACCAGTCTTTCTTTATACTTGCGGAGTTGACGAGCGATTTTATCAGAAACTAAATCAATACTTGCGTACAAATTTTCGCTTCCTTCTTGAGCGCGAATCACTGTTCCATTAGCATAAACCGTTACTTCTGCCTTGTGGCGATCGGGAATGCGCGCATTCTTTTCCACGGAGAGGTGAACATCGACTTTTGTGGTTATGCCGTTAAAATGTTTCACCGCTTTCTCCAGCTTTTGTTCCACATAATCATGAATAGGTTCGGTGACAGCGATATTATTGCCCTGAATCAATAGCTTCATACTCACTACTCCATCTAAAAATTTTGCTATGGACTGCCCACATCAACTATTTTTAAGGGGTGTTGATGCTAGGAATTTAATCCTCAAAAAACTGCTCGTTTGCGCTGTTGAGTGAAAGTCAATTAGAGGTCACAGTCTAGATATTGTCGGTGTTCTCGTTCTCTTTTTTTTGTCGGATCGCGCGGAAAATTCATCGGGTCGAGCGCCTATTTGCAACTGGATTTATCTACCTCTATTCTAACAAGTTTCTGTAAACCTTTTCTTAACAGAAGTGCGAAGTTCTGTTAACTTTTATTTAAAGAAACCGATTTTCGCCGCCGGCAAGGGAATCCGGTGATTGTTTCTCCTGTGGGACGGTTAACCTCGGAATAGATGGGATAACCCTAGATTAGCACTTAGTATTCTCCCCAACATCTATATCTTCCCTTCTTTTAATTTTCCTTTGCGCTCCTTCACATTTCTTAAATAATTTGACAAATTTCGCAATGAATGCTCAAAAAATACCTCGTCTCTGTGGGCTAAAAATTCGGGCAATTACTCCCGCTGCTCTCGGGACAACAGCGATCGCTAGTGCCAGCGAGAATTGCTAATCCCGACTTACACTCTCGCTGCTGACTCAGATGTTAAGTTTGTTAAATTTAAGTAGGGAGGCACAATTATTTGTAGGATGGGTTAGCGGTAGCGTAACATGAGCAGGCGTTGGGTTTCATGCTTCAACCCAACCTACGTTCATCTGACTCAGATGTTAAGTTTGTTAAATTTAATCTTGACAAATTTCCAGCACAGTTAAGAGCGATCGCTTATTGCTTTTTTCAATATTGGTAAGTTGATCCTAAGCTAAAACCTCACTTAGAAACAGCCCAAGAACGCACTTCTCCTAAGGTTACAGGGTTGCGATCGCTGACATCAATGGTAAAGCGAAAAACTCGTTTGGCCCGCAGACCATTTTCGGGATCGAAGAATTTTAATTTCACATCCCAACATTCACTTCCGTAGCGACAGAAGGGGCTTTTTTCCACTTCAATACTGTGTAATTCCATTCCCATTGCTACTGCTTGGGAGAAGGTTTGTACCGCTTGAAAGGCGTTAGTAGCGGCAAAATTTAAGGCGCGATCGCGGGCGATTTGTCCGACGTTGCGTAAGTCATAATAAATGCGATTTAAGAAACTGGTTAGAGAACGCCGCATCCTTACTTCATCGGCGATTTCATGTTCTGTGCGAACAGTTTCTATGGCTGATTCAATCAAAGTATTAATTTTCCAGCCATACATTCCCCGGGGACTATTAACCTTGATGACGGGAACAATTTGACCCGAAAAAAGTTTCACGGTTTCCTCTGTAAGCATACCCGGAATACTCACCCTTTCAACATAATCTTCGTCAGATTCTGGTAATATTTGACCCGCTAACATATATTGCATGACTTGATAAATCTCGGCGGCAAAAGCTCCCACGGGTTTAATTGCATAGATGGGAGTTAGTTCTAAATTGACTGTCCAAATTAAAGACTTAGTTTCTGATAAATTACTTTCTAAATAATCTACCATTTGCCGCGCATCGTAGGGATTGGATGGTAATTCAAGATTATCGATCGTGATGGTTGGCATTAATTGTTTAAAGGTGTCCCGACGCGCTTCTGTGCCGAAATCATAGCCTAAAGTTCCTAACACATAAACGAGGTTTGAACGTTGACTAGGAACGACACTATTAAAGACAATATTTTTATTTGTTTGATTATTTTGTATTAATCCGGTTGAGGAAACATTTTCTGAAGCATTGCTAGGAGTGATCACCAGTTCTATTGTCGCTGCTGTTGGGGTGGTTATAGTTATTCCCTGAGTTGCCATCTCGGTTGTATTAGATGGGATAACCGAGGTTGTCACTGTCATCGGAATTACCGCCGATTTTATGATATTATTCGACAAATTGTTATCCGCTTCAACAGTTTGTAATTTCTCTCCCGTCAGCAGTTCATAAGCACCCGCAATATTGATTTTTCCTAATAAACAGCGTTCTGGTTCTTCTACTTCATTAGGATCGCAGGGGATGGCACTATTAATCAAGGCGACTCTTACTGCTTCTGCATCGGGAGATAACCCCTGTTCTAATTGTAAACTCATTAATAAAGCGGCTGTTCCTGTCACAATGGGAGCGGCGCAGCTAGTGCCTTTTTTGCGGATGGGGTCATCGGTTCCGGGTTGAGCGCCTAAAATATTCTCTCCTGGAGCGAGAATCCCTTGAGTTGCATATTTACCACCAAAATTACTAAATTTAAATGGCTCGCCTGTATCTTTCATTGCTCCTACTGTCAGGACATTTTCTAATACCGCAGGAACGCACCAACACTCTCCTTTATCATTACCTCCGGGGGCAATCACCAGGATATTATTAGCTTGAGCTTGACGAATTGCTTTATCAATAAATTCGTGCGCTAATCCGCTTTGAGTTGGGTGACAAGCGGCACAATGGATAATATTAACTCCCTGTTCAATAGCGGTACTAATTGCGCGAGAAAGATTGAGAGGATTAATAAAATCTTCGTTGCTATAGGCGATGGGAATATTAATTACAGTAGCCTGAGGAGCAATCCCTTCTACGGGTGAATCTGGCTGGCCACAAATGGTGCTGATAATATGGTTAGCATGGAAGCGCAAATGCAAACTGTGGAGGATGTTTTCATCAGGGATAGCTTCTTTGAACAGATACTCTTTTTCTTCATCACTTTTGTCACTTTTTTCTATATCTAAAAAGGCTTGTAAGTGTTGGGGATCGATGGGAAATTCTTCCGACCAATAGGGATCAAGGCGGGTAATATTTGCTCCTTGGAAACAGGCGCGATCTAAGTCAATCGGTCCATCAAGAACGGCAATTTTGATGCGGGGATCGCCTTTGGTATGGGAGCGAAGAGCAGTCATTCCGGGGATAGCATTGAGATCAGGCATAGTTTTTGCAGGTTTTCAAGAACAGTTATAGAATAAAAGCTAGATAACAAAAATAGGGGAATTAAAGATGAGTGCAATCACCCCAACGGCACAACCCGCAACCACAATTCAGGAACCTTCGACCACGGTGTATTGCGATTCCCCTTTACCCGACCACACCCAACTCCCGGATAAAGATGGAAGTTTTGTGAAAAACTATCAAGAGCCTCCCCAAGCAGACCTTTTAACGGATACTATTACACCCCTTTTAGAGCAATTACATCCTGACGGTAATTACTGTCTGGGTCGAGATTGTGGGATTTATTGGCGATTGCCAGAGCATCCAGAATCCCTAGAAAAAGGTGCTGTTGCTCCCGATTGGTTTTATGTTCCCCATGTCCCCACAACGATTGATGGTCAAGTCCGGCGTTCTTTTGTGATGTGGAAAGAAACCATTGAACCGGTTATTGCCTTAGAATTTGTCTCTGGTAATGGTGAAGAAGAACGGGATAAAACGCCTGTCAAGGGTAAATTTTGGATCTATGAGCGAGCGATTCAAATTCCTTTTTATGGAATTTATGAAGTTAACAAGGCCCAGATCGAGATGTACCAGTTAGTTAATGGTCGTTACCAAAAAATGACTCCTAATCAGCGCGGTCATTATCCCATTGTTCCTTTAAAGGTAGAGTTAGGAATTTGGCAGGGGGAATACCAAAATCAATCCTTTCCCTGGCTTCGCTGGTGGGATGGGGAAGGTAACTTGTTGTTAACTTCCCAGGAATCTACTCAACAGGAACGACAACGAGCCGAACAGGAACGACAACGAGCCGAACAGGAACGACAACGAGCCGATCGCCTAGCGGAACAGTTAAGGGCCTTGGGGATAGAACCTGAAGAGTAGTCGTTTTGTCAGGTAGGCAAGCGCGAACAATTCATGTAAAAAAAGACTGCCTACCTAATGACTAATGCCAGGAAGAACAAATTACACTGCGTCGTCACCCGCAAAGGGATAACATTGCTTGGTGGCTAAATCACAGAAGGTAGCAGGGGTAATCACATTACCATCACTAGGAACGGTACTCATATTGTCTCGTTGAACCGGGGCGGTAATGCGAGGGGTCAGTTTTGGGGTTTTCATCGTAAGTTACTCCAAAGGTAGTTGTCGATAACACTGAAAGATTTACACGATCCTTGTCAAGAGTTTTCTGTTAACTATTGTCAACTTTAAACAATTTGTTTGCGGTAAAAATAGACAAAGTTTTGCGGGAAAAATGGACAAAGTTTAACACCAGATGCGACCGCGGCGAAAAGGCGGATCATTGGGATTCGCCTTGCGATCTTTGAACATGGTTTTCCAGCGTCCGTAATCTTCTAAACCAGTGGCGGGAATGTATTTAGTTTTAGGTTCAGTTGTTTCTGGTTGCTCAATCTTCGGTTGTTCCGGGGTGGGTTGAGTAACATTCGCGGCAGCGGCTGCTGATTCTGTAGAATCTTTGGATTTAGACATAGTTTGATGCTCTCCATGAGTTTGTTGTAATACAGGTTGTGGATCGCCGTCAGTTGCTAAAGCAGTTGTTGGCGTATCAGTTTTCTGCGGTTCGTTTAAGAGGATTTGAGGAGGAGATTGACTCCCACAAATGATTTGTTCGAGAACCGTGGCAAAATCCCTGAGAGAACCTTCCGCGGTGAAAGATTGACCGCCAGTTTCTTGGGCGACGCGAGCATATTCAGCTTCAATCGTGTGACGATAGCGACTTTTGGATTGACCACAATAGGTAAGCTAAACGGCGCTTAACCTGCATGATCCAACAGCTATAACCCTTTTGGAGTCTATATCGGTGATCCGAAGTAAAAGCCGTTTAGCTTATGAATGATCACTTGTGCCGTTTTAGCTCCTTGAATCGCCTGGTTAGCGGCTTCAATATCCTTGGCAAGGGTTTTGTCCCCGCCTGCATCTAAGGCTTCATCTCCTAGGTAAAAAATCGCCCTTTTCGCCCCAGACCGCCAATCAAAATGAGTGGCCAGATCTTGCATCACCCGGGCCGCATCTTCCTGGGCTCCTCCCGATGGGAGTTCACCTTTTTTTCGGCTTTTTAAGGCCGATTCGGGAATGGCACAGGTTTTGGTTAGATAGTCTCGAACTGTGCGCTCAAATTGGGTGTTTTTCCAGGTTCCTTCGATCCCCAGCCAAATCACTCGCAGGTCTGAGGGGCAGTGGGAGCGGGCATTAGCGATCGCCGTTTCCGCCGCCTGACTCAATCCTTCGGCCTCCGCTTTAACGGAGACACTGGTATCAATGACAATGACTAAATCAACAGGAATTGCCGTCATAAAATTGGAGTGATCGGTGAGTAGGTGAATTTGGGGTTTGAGTGTTGCTTATGCTGTCATTATCTATCAGAGCAGATTGCTTTTTGCTGACAGATTAATCACGAGTATATTCTCCACCCTTGACTAATAACGAAAACCGCCAAAAGAGGACATTTTCAGATAGCCATAATGAGGATATTGAAATTGTGCTGGATCGTTGTAGTTGGCTCCATGAACTAACTTAACTAAGATAGATACTAAATCTTCGCCATCTCCATGAATAATATCGACGCATTCATGGGGATGAATGAAATGGGGTCGTTTGACGGGAGCAGATTGTTTGGGAAGTCTCACGGTTGTTTTGGGGTAAATAATGGGGGTAGGGGCGAAGCCTTCGGGCATAACCTATCGCTGAAACCTTAGATTTCCTATCGGAATGCTTCGCCCGTACTTGAAGTCAGAAGTCAGCGCAGGGGAAAGGACTAATTAGGAGAAGACCAGGAACGAACTTCGCCCAAGGTGACAGGAATTAAATCACTGACATCAATGGTAAAACGGAAGACTTTACGAGCGCGGCGGCTATTTTCCGGGTCGAAGAATTTTAACTGTACGTCCCAACAATCGCTATCCAGCCGACAGAAAGGACTCTTAGAAACATTAATACTATCGAGTTCCATCCCCGCACCCACAGCCTCAGAAAAAGTTTGCGCTGCTTGGAAAGCGTTGGTCGCAGCAAAATTGAGGGCGCGGTCTTGGGAAGTTTGCCCTAAATTGCGTAAATCGTAGTAGATGCGGTTGAGGAAACTACTCAAAGTGCGGCGCATTTGGCTTTCTTGGGCTTCTGTTTGTTCTGCACCAACAGCTTCAATTGCCGCACTGACTAAAGTATTGATGTGCCAACCATAAATTCCCCGGGGGCTATCCGGTTCAATGACGGGAACAACTTGCCCTGAGAACAGGCGTACTGTCCGCCCAGTAATCCGTCCCGGAATACTGACACGCTGGATATATTCGGGGCTGTCTTCTGCTTGCACTTGTCCCGAAAGAAGTTCCTGTAAAGCGGCATAAACTTCGCGGGAAAAAGAGCCAAGGGGTTCAATGGCGTAAATTGGCGTAAGTTCCAGGTTCAGGGTCCAAATTAAGGATTTAGCCTCCGAGAGGTGGTCAGCTAGGTAATCCACCATCTGACGGGCATCGTAGGGATTAGAGGGAACTTCAATACCACCAATTACCGCTGTCGGCATCAGTTGTTTAAATGTGTCCCGACGGGCTTCGGTGCCGAAGTCATAGCCCAAGGTGCCAATGGCATAGACGATGCCACCAGCAGGTTCAGCAGCTTGGCTAGGGGTAACAGGTTTATTAAGCTTTTACGCATTTAAGTTACATTGACAGCATTACCCTTATTTTTAAGTTTTCTACTCCATTTAATAATCAATCCCCCTTCATTTAAAAGCTGATTGACTACTTTTTCCAGTTCTTCTTTATTTTCAAATTCTC
>NZ_JASJFF010001296.1:0-7633 GCF_030065435.1 Microcystis sp. M53603_WE2 | reverse complement strand
GTGGGGTGTAGGGTGTAGGGTGTGGGGTTTTAGCGATTTTCAGGTGGTCAACTACCTAATTTTCAGGGAAAAAGTCCAGGAATTTTCCCCCCGATCACTCCAATGGTAGGCACTTTTTGAGGGAAAAAAAGTCTAAAAGCCTTATCCAACAAGGTTTTTAGATTTATTCAGCAAACCCTAAATATTTGTAAACTTTTTCGCCTAAGTTACCTTTCTGTGGTAAGCAAATCTTTACTGCTCCGATTTGGGGGTTTCTTGGGGGGTGTCATCGTTGTTGGTTTTGGGTTCTTGTCCTTTAAAAGTAGGGATAAATCGCGACAAAACTTCAAAAAGCTGATTAAAGGTCGTTTGATTGATTTTACCCGTCAAGAGCAATAACACAAAGACAATAAAAGCAAAGATAAAAATAATTGTCAAAACGCTGGTAATATGCTTTGAATCTGGCACAAAATGGGCAATCACCGCAACTATACAAGCAACCACAGCTAAAACCAGCAACAAAGCGAGACTAGGTTTCAGGAGATTGGGAGTTTCTGGCGTTTTGGGACTCATAGGGCGATTTTCTCGGCTTTTGCGGCTACGTTCCTCCTTTATATCGATATCTCTTGCTCTTTCTGTCTTAGATTCCACCCCTTCTAAGATATTGCGGATATTATATTTGCCGCGCAAACCGGGGAGAATTGCCTCCACGACACCTTGGTGATCGAGTTTTATCAGATGGAGATAATCGACGGGAACTTCTACCCCGGTGGGTTTTTCCCCTTGCAATTCTCGAATCACTAACTTTTCCTGTACGGCTAAATTAGGGATAGTAGCGTGAATTTTGTCAAAATCTGTCTTAATAATAGCTAAAAGCGCACTAGCACGGGAACCCTGGGCTTTTATGCTGATGTAGTTATCTTCCTCGTCGGCACGCACCAAAGCTTTATTAAGATCCATTGTCAGAACCACACCACTACGCCAACGCATGGTTTTATAGATCATCTGGTGATTACGGACGATAAAGCTGGAAATAATTCTACCGGGCAGGATATCATAACGGTACTGGAAGTGTAAAGGTGCGTTTTCGTAGCTATCCACATCCGGTTCATCGATGGGTAGAAGATCGGTGATTAGATAGCGAGCGGGACTGTACCCATCAAGGGGAAAACAGAGTTCAAATTTTCCCATCAAATCCATCAAAAATCCGCGTTTATTTTCGGGATAACGTTGGGGTTGTTTGAGAATATTTTCCAGATCTGGCAGTGAAAGAATGCCCTTTTTTTGCACCATCAAATCGTGATTATTGAGAATATCATAAACACCGTCAGTTACCCATTCCGGGTTCAGGACATTGGTTTCATTCAGTCGCGGATCATCTTGGTAGTTAAGGACAATACCGAGATCGTGGAGAAACTGCACTAAACTTTTTTGATCGCTGGCCTCTTTAATCTCGGCTGTCTGACACATTTCCTGATACTTTTCGTAGGAAATAAAGTCATAAGTCTTTTGCATCGCTTCTAGTTGAGTTTTGATCTCAAACCAACTATTAGGCAATGAATCTTTGATATGGGGAATAGCATCGATTTGAGAGGCGATTTCCTGCACAAGTTGCTCGATTCCCACACCGGTTTTACAGGAAGTGGCGATTAGCTTGGTGATTTGGGGATATTTTTTCCGGAGGGTGCGGATCTTAACTTGGGGGGGATGTTCATCGGCACAATTACCCACGATAATCACGAGAGAATTGCCTCCGTAGGTTTCAATGAGTTTTAACCAGTATTCCAGACGGTTTTGCTGTTCGTTTTTGCGGTTGTCGAGGACAAGCAGATAAAGACTGCGTTTAGTCAGAAAAAACTGATGGGTGGTTTGCATCACTTTCTGACCGCCAAAATCCCAGATATTGAGGCGAATATCGGGTTTTTGGGGCAGTGGCCACTTTTCAATATTAATGCCGGGGGTCTTGGGTTCTCCGGAATTAAAGGTATTGTGCAGTAACCGCTTTAACAGGGAAGTTTTCCCCACATCCCCCTCCCCCACCAATAAAACTTTAAGCTCATTAAGAGGGCGTTTTTTCCCTTTATCCTTGAGATAACTAAAAATCGCCTGCGGGTTGCCATCATCCAACATTTTTTTACCCCATCCCTGACGAATAATTTCCGGGGGAACGTTGGTAATCGGGTTATTTTCGAGGACTAATCGCTTCAGGTTGACTAGGTGAGCGAGCGCTTCTGGTATCTCCCTGATTTGGTTATTGCTGAGGTAGAGGACTTGCAGGGAGGTGAGTTGAGCGAGCGCTTTTGGAATCTCCCTGATTTGGTTATTGGTGAGGCCGAGGATTTGCAGGGAGGTGAGTTGAGTGAGCGCTTCTGGAATCTCCCTGATTTGGTTATGGCTGAGGTAGAGGACTTGCAGGGGGGTGAGTTGAGCGAGCGCTTTTGGTATCTCGCTGATTTGGTTATTGCTGAGGTCGAGGAGTTGCAGGGAGGTGAGTTGAGCGAGCGCTTCTGGAATCTCCCTGATTTGGTTACTGTAGAGATAGAGGTATTGCAGGGAGGTGAGTTGAGCGAGCGCTTCTGGAATCTCCCTGATTTGGTTATTTCTGAGGTCGAGGTCTTGCAGGGAGGTGAGGTAAGCGAGTGCTTCTCGAATCTCGCTGATTTGGTTATTGCTGAGGTTGAAGTATTGCAGGGAGGTGAGGTAAGCGAGCGCTTCTGGAATCTCCCTGATTTGGTTATGGCTGAGGTCGAGGAGTTGCAGGGAGGTGAGTTGAGCGAGCGCTTCTGGAATCTCGCTGATTTGGTTATTGCTGAGATAGAGGTATTGCAGGGAGGTGAGTTGAGTGAGCGCTTCTGGTATCTCCCTGATTTGGTTATTGTAGAGAAAGAGGCGTTGCAGGGAGGTGAGGTGAGCGAGTGCTTCTGGAATCTCGCTGATTTGGTTATTGCTGAGGTCGAGGAGTTGCAGGGAGGTGAGGTCAGCGATTTCGGGGGGAATTTCTGTTAAGTTTTTTTTGGACAGATCCAACTTCCTCGCTCTTTCGTCCTTTGCCCGTTGAATTAACTCTAATACTTCCTGTGCTGTCATTGACCATCCCCCCGCTACTATATTTACTCCATTTTGGCAAAAGATCCAGTTAATGCAACTGGTTGAGACCTCATCAGCTTGAGTTGAGTTTCTGGAGAGTGAACTGAAAACTCGCATCTGATGACCGATAAGGGACTTGCGTGGGAATAATATCCTAGCCAGAAAATCGCTCTGTAGAAGAATCAGGCCGGCCAGATGGCATATTATCAAAGCGCAAGTCCCTTAGCTGCGGGGACTCTCAAAGGCTCTCCCCCTACTTAGGGTGATCAGCAAACCTGGGCGATCGGAGGGCGCAAGCCTTGCGCCCCTACAGTAACGGATTTTGTCCACAATGTAGGGGCGAACTGCGTTCGCCCAAAAGGTACATTATCAAAGCGCAAGTCCCTAACTGGGTGACTAAAGTTGAGAATTCCCTTAAGATAAAGTAAATAAGTGTAAAGAAACTGAAAGTTAGCCTACACCCTTGCTGAAAAAATTCTCATTGTCTAGAAGTGCTATGCTCAATCGTTTTTGCCGAGGAATCTCGATCGCTCTTGTAATTGGTGTCATTAGCTGTCTGGGTTGGATTATCTGCCCGGATCAAGCTCTAGCGGTGAATAATCCCGAATTACTGCCCAATCAAGCCACTCCGATCGTTGATTTAGCCAATTATCTACCCGCAAAACAGGAAGAGGCATTAATCCGAGATATCGAGACATTTCAAGGGGAAACCGGCTGGAAAATGCGAGTTTTAACCCAATATGACCGCAGCCCCGGCCGGGCAGTGATTAATTTCTGGGGATTGGATGATAAAAGTATTCTCCTAGTGGCCGATGGTCGCGGCGGTAATCTACTATCTTTTAGTATTGGTGATGCCGTCTATGAATTTTTACCCCGCACTTTTTGGATCGAATTACAGGCCCGTTTCGGTAATATGTATTTTGTCCGGGAAAATGGCGAAAATAACGCGATCGTACAATCCTTGGACACGGTAAAAGGCTGTTTAGTTAAAGGTGGTTGTGCGGTGGTCCCCGGTTTACCGAAGGAACAGTGGATTTTAACTTTAATTACCTCAATTGTCGGCGGTTTAGTCTTCGGTTTTGCCGGTATTCCTCGCAAAGAAGGACAGGTTTTCGCTTGGCAATGGGTTTTAATTGTCTCTCCCCTCTGGTTTATCCTCTTTGTTGCTTTTGGTATTGGACCGGTGGTTACTCGCACCAGTGAATTACTGCCCCTTTTCCGCAATTTAATCGGTTTTGCCCTTGGAGTTTTAGTCGCCTATCTTTCCCCTCGTTTTAATTCCCTCAACCCCTCAAAAACCTAAAAATTAGCGGCTTTTCAGTGATCAGTAATCAGTAATCAGTGAAAAGAAAGTAGCGAAGTTTTTACCTATAACCGATAGCTGACGGCAGCCCCTCATGGTTCGATCGATCTAGCTCTGTTACAATTGGAAAAATTGTGGAGTGAGTGAGATAACGTTTATGTGGGTCAATACTCAAAGTGAGATTATTAGTAAGGTTTTGCCGCCAGCAGTACGTCTGTTCTTAAGAACGCAAGTAGAACAGATAGAAGATTTAGAAATGCAGCTGCACGGTCATGATCGGCAAATTTTGCGCGGTTATATCCCCGGGGTATTTTTAGCCGTAGGAAGAGCGATTTATCAAGGTTTACATTTAGGTAAAGCGCAATTAAGAGGGGAAAATATTCGTCTTAATATTGGGCAGGTTTTGCGAGGGAAACCCCTAAAAATTTTGGAACCTATTCGGGTTAGCGGTGAGGTGGAAATTAACGAGCAGGATTTAAATAATTCGATCGCCTCGACTATTTTAGTTAATGCTTTTGCCGATTTACTAATTTTTTCCCTAGAAAATAACGGAATTGTTAACGCCAGAGAAATTATCTCACAACAGCGTTTTAACTGGAAAAATGTTCTTCTAAATCAGGGCTATTTCTCTCTTCTCGGCCATAGAGAAACAGGTGCAGAAGTAATTTTTACTGCTGATATTACCTTAAAAGATGCCCGCACTTTAGGGATTAGTCCCCGACAATGGCAAGGTTTAGCCCCAGATTTATCTATTGATTTGCAACCTTTTACCGTCGATTTAGGCAAAGATGTGGAGATTAAATCTTTTATTCTCGACGATAAAACTCTTTTCTGTCAGGGAAGTTTTTTGATTTTACCTTAAAAATAAACGGGATGATTCCGGTGGGTTAACTTAGTTTAACCCACCTAATTAGGGCTTGCTGAATAAATCTAAAAACCTTGTTAGATTAAGGCTTTTTCACGGGGAAAATTCACACCCCACACCCTACACCCCACACCCCACACCCTGCCCCCACCAACAAACTTTTTCAGCAGACCCTAATTATTACCCCGGATTCTGTGCAATTAAAATAATTGTTTGTATTAGTCCAACTAGAAGACCGAGAATACCACCAAGATTAACAATTCCCTGTAATTCCTGTTTAACAATTCCTTGAATAGCATTTTCCAGATCAGCAGGGGAAGTGGCATTTACCCGATCGCGGATTACCTGATCGATGTTGAGAATCGGGATAATTTGGGCGACTAATTTCTCTAAATCTTCCTCTAGATAACGCTCTAAAATTAACGCTAACTCTTGACTAATTACCCCTAATGATGTAGTCATTGACACCGAGGATTGCAGACGATTAATAATTAAATTAGCGATTTGATCCCAGTCGATCGTTTGTCCAAAATCTTGCAGAAATTGTTCGCCACTTTCTTGAATATAAATTCGCACCGTGTCTCTAGTGGTTTTACGCAATTGTCTGACGGTGGAGATAGGTAAATTTTGCAAAGAGATACCTTGTAACCAGTTTTTCAGACGATTACGCATCTCTAAAGATAGTAATAATTCTTTGATTCTGGTATTAGCTAAATCCTTTTCATCAAGGCAAAAAGTGCGTAAGCGGGCCAGGGCATTGCGTAAACCGAATAAATTGGCTACTACCCAATAGGTTCCACTGGTTTTTTCCCGAAATCCTTCATCGATAACTTGAATATTGCGATCGGTTAAAAAATCGATCAAAGCTAGACGGATAACATCAGCAGGTAGGACGGTTTCTAATAGCCAATCGGAGAATTGTCGCGCCTGTTGTTCACTGAGAGAAAATTCTAAGACTAGGCGATCAAAAATTTGATTGATCTGTTTTTCTAAAAAGTCCTGCCGTCGGGCTAAAACTTTTAGTAATCTCGCTAAAGATTCCCCGAATAAATCATGAAGAATCGCCGCCAAAATCTCGGCTGTTTTTGCTTGCCGATCGCCTTTTATTTGTTTTAAAGCTAATTGTAACAGCCAGAGTATCGCCCCCTGTACCCTTTCGGTGTCGAGGAGTCGTTTAGCCAGTTTTTGTAATTCCTCGGGAGTTAACAGGGAACCCATGATCGTATCCGATACCCGAACAGCTAATCGATCTTGATTGCGAGGAATTAACCCCGGAGTGAAGGGAAGAGGACGCTTACCGATATAAATCGCCTTGTAGGGACGAAATAGCATTTTTATGGCTACATCGTTCGTAAAATAGCCAATAATTGCCCCCGCGATCGGCGGTAAGATCCATGTCCAAAGAGTAGGGAGATTCAATTTAGCAGCAAAAAATAAACGGAAATGTGAGTGAGTTATTTCTTCAAGACTAACACTCCCATCAGTCCTGCTAGGAGTGGATAGTGAACAGCACTGGAAAATCCCGACTGATAGCCTAATTTTACCTGTTCTCGGCCCTGGGGAAAGGGATCGATACTGGGACTAATATAAGCGTACTGGTCAGTTAAACCGTAGCGCTCGGCGGCGGGAACGACGATATGATCGAGATACCAGTTCTGGAATAATTTGGCGATGGTTTCGGTGGGTTGATGGAAGTCCAGAATCGCCGCTTTAGCACCCGGTTTCAGGACTCGGTATAATTCCCCGAGACATTG
This sequence comes from Microcystis sp. M53603_WE2, assembly GCF_030065435.1. Classification (NCBI taxonomy): domain Bacteria; kingdom Bacillati; phylum Cyanobacteriota; class Cyanophyceae; order Chroococcales; family Microcystaceae; genus Microcystis; species Microcystis sp. M53603_WE2. The sequence goes on along the minus strand of NZ_JASJFF010001296.1, from coordinate 645 downwards.
AGCAATATCGACCACATTGCGTAATCCATAGCCAATAGTGGCACAATCAAAGCTAGAATCGGCAAAGGGTAAATTGAGGGCATCCCCTTCCATCCAGTTAATATTAGTGGCGCTAAAACGTTGACGGGCGATTTTTAATTGTTGTGGGGAAAAATCTAGTCCGATCACCTGGCCGGTTTTGCCCACTTGTTTTGATAATAGGTTAGTCAGGTCGCCGCTGCCACAACAGATATCAAGGGCAAAATCGCCTTTTTCGGGTTGACACCATTTGACTGTCATTAATTTCCAGACGCGGTGTAATCCTAAACTTAATTCTTGATTAAGTCGGTCATATTCGGGAGCGATCCGATCGAAAATTTCTTGTATTTCTGTGGAGTTAGGTGAGGACTGATTGGACATTTTTATAATAAACCTCTTGCATAATTAACTTTTGAGGGTTCAAAAACGTCAAAAATAAGGATTAAATGGCATAAAATCTGTAAATAGACCATTTAACTGATTATTATTTCATTCTTAATTCTCCTGACTACTGACTACTGGCTACTGACTCCTAACCCTAACAACAATTTTTGATTTTTACCAGAGGTTAACAGCTGTTCGACTTCACCCAATAGTTACTTGACTGGTATCGACGCTGGTTGCCCC
>NZ_JASJFF010000124.1:0-1101 GCF_030065435.1 Microcystis sp. M53603_WE2 | reverse complement strand
GGGTGTGCTCTACCACTGAGCTACACGGGCATTGATCGTGGTGGGCCGGGCCGGATTCGAACCAGCGTAGGCGTAGCCAACGGATTTACAGTCCGCCCCCATTAACCACTCGGGCACCGACCCATTAATTCCACGATTAACAATCATAGCACCCTTAGCTAAAACACACAAGTGTTTAGGGAAAAAATTTTTGAGCCATAAAATAACTCCCGTTAAAGCCATGGCTTTAACGGGAATTTTCTGATAATCTTGAAGATTACTTCAAAGCGTCTTCTTCCTTGTGGGTGAGGATCACACAGTCAGAGGTAGGATAGGCGACGCAGGTGAGGACATAACCCGCTTCAATTTGATCGTCATCTAAGAAGGATTGATCGGATTGATCGACAGTACCAGATTCAATTTTACCTGCACAGGTGGAGCAAGCTCCTGCGCGGCAGGAATAAGGTAAGTCTAGTCCTTGCTCTTCAGCTACATCGAGAATGTACTCATCATCGGGAACCTCAATTGTAGTATTAAGTCCTTCAGATTCATTTTTCAGGGTGACTTTATAAGTTGCCATCGGTTGTTCCTCTTAATTAAATGCTAGTGAAAGCGGCAGTCTCTACAATTGCCTCTCGCTCGTAGTCAGATTGAACGATTGGAGCGAGTTTCATTTTTGATACTACGGGAAAATCTGCCTGACTCAGCCTTGCATTAGTAATGACAGTCTTAAATAAACTTAAAATAAAATTTACTTATAGATCTAACCAGGAATTCTTGACGCTCCTTGCTCGATCTCTAGATAATTTCATCGATCTACAATCTAGCTAAACTAACCAATACTAAGCATTTGGAGCTATAATGTTAATTGTTTTTTTAGCCTTAAGCCGATTTTTGTTAAATATTAATTTAACTTATGGTTAAGATAGATGTCGATGAATTGTCTTTAACCCAGCCAAGAAATTGCTTTTCGGCACTACTGCCGGTAACACATCTAGGGAAACTTTGACATCCTCGCCGCCGTAAACGGACGGTGATTCCCAAACCTCACGATTTAGGTTTCTGCTTCTTTCCCTTGCGGGGTTCCGCACCTGCCGCCCCAGATTTACTCTGTTCTGGTCT
>NZ_JASJFF010000117.1:0-1436 GCF_030065435.1 Microcystis sp. M53603_WE2 | reverse complement strand
GAGAATGCGATCATAAGTCACCCCTTGGTCAGCGAGGGAAAAAGCACCCCATTGACTTAAACCGATCCCATGACCGAAACCGCGACCATTGATGGCAAAAGTACCGTTATTAGCTGAAATCGTGAATAGGGTACTACGCAGCTCGAGTATTCGCCGTAATTGGGTATCAGAGATTAATTTAGAGCCTTGATCGCCCACTATACGCATTCTAATCACCCGTCCGTGGGGAGTGATCCTTTCGGGAGATAGCGATCGCACGCGACCGACACCACCGATTAAACGGCCTAATTCCCTGGCACTAAAGTTTTTTGACCATTGAAATACCGGGGCGACTTGATCGTAATCGACGACACCGCGCAGGTAGGGTAAGGGGGAATTCCAAACATCTTCGACATTTTCCGTATGACCCCCGGAGGAGGAGTGAAACACCGCTAGAATCGGTTTGCCGTTGAAACTCATAATTTGTCCGGCGGTGGCATTAACTGCCTCATGGGTGCTAGTAAACTCGCTTTCTAGACCCTTATAAACTTGGGTGCGGGTGGTAGTATCGAGATCGTAGATGCGATTACCAGAAGTATTCATTTGGTAGAGAGCATAGGTGCGCGCCGCCACAGATTGGGCTTTTAAGGCCTCTTGCGGCCAGGAGGGAATCGCCTCCGCACCGACGACACTATAGAGATATTCCTCTAAATCGACTAAATTTAGGGCTGTCACCCCAGAACCTTGCCGAATGATCCTTGTGCGTCCTCGATACCAGCGATCATTAATCCAGACGTAACCATCATTCTCCGGTTCGATGATCAATTGACTGGCCTGCCAATCGGCCAAACCCACCGCTTTTCCTCTGGGATTAGCATTGAGGGCATTCATGGCGGTCAATTCTCCTAGGACTCTGCCAGCCCCATCTTTCACCACAGCATCGGTGGAACTGCCCACGGAGACGGCGCTAACACCTTTACTGATGGCAATGCGTAACTCCACAGCAGCTTGGACTGGAGCGATAATCAAAGCCCAAAAAACTAGGACGAGCCAACTATGGGCAGGCAGGCGCTGCAGGTAACTGCCCAGCAGCCTTGCTGTGTGTTTATTGGTCATGGGGATCGGACTCCTCACACAATCGATCGATAATCAATTTTACCCGGACTGGGATTTTTTTGCTACTCCTGTTCGGAAAAATTTTTCCTCCGTCACTTTTTCCCGATTGTCTGACAATTTTTCTGTCCTCTGACCCCTGAATCGGCAAATTGCCTTATTTTGTCCGATTAATCGGGATTTATTCGGGTTAGTCGATTATTCTAATTAGGGGCTGCTGAAAAAGTTTTTCGTGGGGGCAGGGTGTGGGGTGTGGGGTGTGGGGTGTGGGGTTTTACCCATTTTCAGGTGGTCAATTACCTAATTTTCAGGGAAAAAATCCCTAAATTTTCCCCCCAATCACT
>NZ_JASJFF010001166.1:0-1002 GCF_030065435.1 Microcystis sp. M53603_WE2 | reverse complement strand
TGTGACATCTACACAGTTACCTATCGCTACTGTGACATCTACACCGTTACCTAAAGTAGCGCCTCCAGCGCCCTCTTCGCCACCACCTCCCCCAGCAAAGCTAACTCCATTTACCGAAAAAATATCCAAGGGAATAACACTGGAGATGGTAGGCTTACCAGCAGGTAAATTTCTCATGGGCTCTCCTGACAGTGATCCCGATGCTAAAAGTTATGAAAAGCCTCAACACCAAGTTAAAATAAACAGTTTTGCTATTGGGAAATATCCAGTGACTCAGGCACAATATGAAGCAGTAATGGGAACAAATCCCTCTAAGTTTCCAAATAATCCCCAAAATCCGGTAGAAAAGGTTAGTTGGGATGATGCTCAAGCCTTTTGTCAGAAATTGAGTCAAATAACCGGGAAAACCTATCGCCTACCGACAGAAGCGGAATGGGAATATGCCTGTCGTGCGGGGACTACTACTCGCTTTTATTTCGGTGATGATGCTAATCAGTTAGGAGATTACGCTTGGTATGACGGAAATTCTCAGGATAAAACTCATCCTGTGGGCCAGAAAAGGCCCAATGCTTGGGGACTCTATGACATGAGTGGCAATGTTTGGGAATGGTGCGAAGACAATTCGCACAATAACTATATCGGAGCGCCAAAGGATGGCAGTGCTTGGCTGACAAATGATAATGATTATCACATACTGCGGGGCGGTTCTTGGTACGACTTTCCAAATTACTGCCGTTCCGCGATTCGCAACGGCAACAACCGCCGCGGCTTCAACAACTTCGAGCTCGGTTTTCGGGTGGTGTGCGTGCCCAATGTGACATCTACACAGTTACCTATCGCTACTGTGACATCTACACCGTTACCTAAAGTAGCGCCTCCAGCGCCCTCTTCGCCACCACCTCCCCCAGCAAAGCTAACTCCATTTACCGAAAACCTACCCAATGGACTAACACTGGAAATGGTAGGCTTACCAGCAGGTCAATTTCTCATGGGCTCTCCTGA
>NZ_JASJFF010000058.1:0-6750 GCF_030065435.1 Microcystis sp. M53603_WE2 | reverse complement strand
CGGTACAGAGGGATAGCCGCAATATTATTATTACTATTAATCCCTTGACTTTTATCACCTTTCCAATTAAAGAATTCTCTGTTTCTACCTACTTAAAACTATTTACTCGTTCCCCAAAAAATCAGGAAAAACCCTAACTAGGGTTTGCGGCAAAAAGTTTGTTGGTGGGGGTAGGGTGTGGGGTGTGGGGTGTAGGGTTTTACCCATTTTCAGGCGGTCAATTACCTAATTTTCAGGGAAAAAGTCCAGGGATTTTCCCCCCAATCACTCCAATCGCTGGTACTTTTTGATTTCAAAAAAGTCTAAAAATATTATCCAACAAGGTTTTTAGATTTATTCAGCAAACCCTATCTAAGTTCCTCTAGTAACCAGAAGACCTGGTATTAATAGGTTGTTGGATGGTGAAACCTCGGTTAATACTTTGAGGTGGGACTTGATTGGGGGTGCCATTATTGTTAGGTGGCATTCCCTGATTAGGATAACCAGTGACGTTCGGTTGACTGCCGTAGACGGGGGGTTGATATACAGGGGGTTGATAATAGTTGGATTGGTTGCTAGAGCCGGAGACGGGGTTAGGGTTGGCATTATTCCAGGAGGGTAGGGGTTGAACATTTTGTTGTTCAGGGGAATAATTTCCCTGGGGGTTAACTTGATTCGGGCTGCCCCCGGGGTTGAGATTAGGAGAATTATTCAAGTTAGCAGTCCGCGAGCGATTTTCGATTTCCCTTTGTAAAGGATAATTGCTACTGTCGCCACTAATCGGTCGCAGTTGAATCGGTTGCAGACTTTTACTAGCCTTCGGTGCCTGATTTTGCTTAGTCTGCGGCATTAACGGCGCAAATAAGGAGGGTTTCTGGTTCTTATCGGGATTAGTATTTAGAGGATTAAAAGGCTGCGTCGAGGCCGGTTTGTTCAGGCGAGCGGTATTATTATGGGCAGGAATGGCTGGCAATGGTACAGTACTGGGGAGAGGAGTATCGGTAATCTGGTTAGCCCGGATTTCCCGCTCCTCCAAGGACATTCCTGGGGTATCTAATACCGAACCCAACCATTCAGGATTCTGTTGATATACCCACAAACCAATTAGAGCCAAGGAAAATATTCCTAACGGTAGCCAAAATAAAGGTTGGGCAAAGGGTTTTAATCCCGCCAGGAAATAGCGCATGGAAGAAGAATCTTTATAGTCACTCATACCGCTTAACCCTCTATAGGTTTTCCCCCATGCTATCAAATCATTAAGTAGTTAGGGTTGGCTGAAAAAGTTTTTCGTGGGGGCAGGGTGTGGGGTGTGGGGTGTGGGGTGTGGGGTTTTACCGACTTTGAGGTAGTCAGTTACCTAATTTTCAGAGAAAAAGTACCTCAATTTTCCCCCTGATCACTCCCATGCCTGGTACTTTTTGATTGACAAAAACTCTAAAAGCCTTATCCAACAAAGTTTTTAGATTTTTTCAGCAAGCCCTAGTTATCAGTGTTTTAGCCGTCAGCCTTGCACAACAGGTGACGCTTAGGTTGCTCCCAGTATTGCTGCTTACGAACAAAAGTATCGTCAAAGCTCAGGCTCTAGGTTTCAATCTTAAGAGTTTTCAGTTCCCCGTTCCCTGATACGGCGTAGAATGATAAGATTGTTTTCAAAGATACAATAGGCGTTTGTCTTCGCTAGAGAGTTTATGAAAGTTGGCGATCAAGTTCGTGTAATTGAGTCTGTGGTAGTTTATCACCATCCTGAACACAAATCGGATCCTTTTGACGTGAAAGGACTAGAGGGAGAGGTGAAAGGGATTGTCACCGAATGGCGTGGTAGGCCGGTTAGCGCCAACCTACCCGTCCTCGTCGAGTTCAGTAAAAAGTTTAAAGCCCATTTTCGAGATTTTGAGTTAGAAATCGTGGAAAAAGCCGCCGAATAGGGACTTTTTCGCTTATTTAAGCTACAAAGCGAATAAATTTATTTTTGCCCACCTGTAGGACTTTTCCCGTTAAAGCTTCGGCTGTCTCAAAACTTTTGTCCACATCGGTGATTTTCTCACTATCGATTCTGACTGCACCCCCCTGAATCTGTCTTCTCCCTTCGCCGCTACTTTTACATAAGCCGGTGGCCGCAAGAAGATAGAATAATTTCAGGGGAAAAGTGACCGCTGCTAGGGAAAATTCGGGTACAGAGGCCGCAGCTGCCGTATTTCCCTGTAGAACTATCTCCTGCGCTGTTTTTTGTGCCTTTAATGCCTCCTCTTCTCCGTGAAACTGGGCAACTACCTCGATCGCCAGTTGTTTTTGTGCCTCTCGCGGATTGCTCGCCATAGCATCTAAGGGCAAATTTGTCAATAGTTCGTAATAATCTTTTAACAAAGCGTCGGGGGTTTTTTCCAGTTTCGAGTACATGGACAGGGCCGATTCCCGCAATCCCACATAATTATTCAGGGATTTGGACATTTTTTGACTGCCATCGGTTCCGATTAAAATCGGTAAAAGTAGCCCGAATTGCGGTTTTTTACCGAAATATTTCTGCAAATCACGACCGACGGCAATATTAAATTTTTGATCAGTTCCTCCCAATTCGACATCGGCCTCGACAGCGACGGAATCATAACCCTGCATTAAGGGATAGAGAAATTCATGGAGAAAAATCGGGTTTTCCCGGTCGTAGCGTTCGGAAAAGCCTTCTTTTGCCAACATTTGCCCGACGGTCATGGTGGAGAGAAGTTCGAGAATTTGCGATAGGTCTAATTTCCCCAACCATTCCGAGTTATAGCGAATTTCTAGGCGATTAGGGGTGTTAAAATCTAAAATTGGGCGTAATTGTGCCAGATAATTCTCGGCATTGGCTCTCACTTCTTCGATGGTTAATTGTTTTCTAACTTCCGATTTTCCGGTCGGATCGCCGATTCTAGCGGTAAAATCACCAATAATCACCACTGCCACATGACCGGCATCCTGGAAAGCACGCAGTTTCCGAAAAGGGATACTATGACCTAGGTGAATATCGCTGCCGGTGGGGTCAATACCTAGTTTAATTCTTAAAGGGCGATCGGTGGTTTGCAGTAGTTGGGTTAAATTTTCCCTAGGATCTTGGGAGTCGGGTTGATGGGGGAATAAATCACTGGTTCCACGGGTTAACCAGTCTAGGGAGGAAGATACGGTCATTGTTGCTCATTTTCCACAGCCTTCCCATTATAGTTTTTTATTATGTCAAGTAACAAGCCAAAGGTAAATAAACTGGTATCTTCAATAAGAGTCGATAACATCTTGACAATTCTCCCGATCAAATATAGAGTCTTAAAATCTTCTTTTTCAAAATTATCAAAAAATTTCCCTGTCTTGAATTGCGATCAGATAAGCCGATGAATCCTAGTTTTAATAACTCTATCCCCGTGCAGAGGATCAAAGTTTCCGTAATTGTTTCTACCTATAAATCAGCGGAGTTTATCCAGGGTTGTTTAGAGGATTTAGTTACTCAAACTCTTTATGAAAAGGGAGAAGTAGAACTTATTATTATCGATAGTGCTTCCCCGGAGAATGAAGGGGAGATTATCCAAGAGTTTCAAGAAAATTATCCTAATATTATTTACCAGAGAACTAGAGAACGAGAAACCCTCTACCGCGCTTGGAATCGTGCTATTAAACTAGCTAGGGGTTCCTATATCACCAATGGGAATACTGATGATCGTCGCTGTTTTAATGCTCTGGAAATTATGGCTAATTATCTAGATAACAATAGAGAGATTAGCTTGGTTTATGCCGATCAATTAATTACCACCCTCAAAAATGATACTTTTGCCACCACCCCAGCTTTAAAACATTGGAATTGGCCAAATTACTCCTATCAACAGATGCGTCAAGGTTGTTGTGTGGGTTCTCAACCAATGTGGCGAAAAATGCTGCACGATAAATATGGTTATTTTCAGGAAAATTTTCGCTGTGCTGGTGATTATGAATTTTGGTTAAGAATCGGCATTCAAGGCGAAAAAATGGCTTTAATTCCTGAGATTTTAGGGTTATATTATTTAAATCTCCAAGGCTTAGAACATGGCAGTAATGGTCAAGCATTACAGGAACATTATCAAGTGTGTAAAATCTATAAAATTCCCCACCCAGACATTAAGGATATAGAAATTAAACCCAATCCAGTTAAGATGGAAGATTTAGGCATAATTTTACAGGAAGATGAGCGAGAAAAATTACAAACAATTCAAGCTATCTCCCAGAAGAGATGCCCAATTATTGTTATTGATGGCGTGATTTTTCAACTTGAGCAACGAAAATTAGCCAGGGTTTGGTCTTCAATTCTAGAGCATTGGAGTCAATTAGAATTTAGTCAACACATTGTTATTTTAGATAGAAATAACAGCGCACCAAGATGGGAAGAATTTAAATATTGGCCTGCAGAATCCTACGATTATAATTGTACGGGAAAGGATGCCAGAAAAATTCAAGCTATCTCCCGGAAAAGATGCCCAATTATTGTTATTGATGGCGTGATCTTTCAACTTAAGCAACGAAAATTAGCCAGAATTTGGTCTTCAATTCTAGAGCATTGGAGTCAATTAGAATTTAGTCAACACATTGTTATTTTAGATAGAAATAACACCGCACCAAGATGGGAAGAATTTAAATATTGGCCCGCGGAATCCTACGATTATAATTGTACGGGAAAGGATGCCAGAAAAATCCAAGATATTTGCGATCGCCTACAGGCAAATTTATTTATTTCCACTTTTTATACCAGTCCCTTAACCACTCCTTCTCTACTTTTGCTTGCTTCTGAGTTCCCAGAAGAAAACGGCAATTTACCAGTAGATTTAGAAAAACACTATGCAATTTTATCCGCTTCTAGAATCATCGCTTTTTCCTCTAATATCGCCCAAGATTTAAGAAAGTTATACCCCAAAATTACCCCCGAAAAGATTGATATTATCGAGTTTTTTGAAGTTAATCAAACAATAGCGGAAGAAATCACTAATTTTTTCCAGTATGCGCTCAGTGAAACTAAGGAATCAAGTCAGAATCAAGTCTGGTTAGAGTTAAGAAAATTACAGGAAGCACAACAGATAATGTATCTGAAACAACAGCAAGATTATCGTACTATAAAAGAGATGGAAATATCCCTAAAAGAATTAGAAAATAATCATAATTATCTCCAGAAAAATAATCAGGAATTACGGGAAGAAATTAACTATTTGTCCTCCCGTAAGGGAATAGTAAAAACCCTAGCGAAAACTTCTATTTTACTTCTTGCTAAGATCAAGAAAAAACTCCCAATATTTTAGGGAATTAAGAGAAAGTTTCCTAACAATGATCCGATCTTGGCACGGCAGTGCCTAAAAGTGGTAAAGTAATGTTAAGAATTAGAGGAGAAAACACTGTGCCACATTCGATCGTCACTGGAACTTGTGAAGGGGTTGCCGATTGCGTTTCCGCTTGTCCTGTTGCTTGCATCCATCCGGGACCGGGTAAAAATGTTAAAGGAACCGATTGGTATTGGATTGATTTTGCCACTTGTATCGACTGTGGTATCTGTCTACAAGTATGCCCCGTCGAAGGTGCAATTCTGCCACAAGAACGTCCCGATTTACAAAAAACTCCCTAATTTATCAGTTATCAGTTATCAGTTATCAGATGTAAGTTTTCAGTTCACTGATTACTGTTCACTGAAAATGCTTCCCACTTCCCAATTTATAATTCATATTACTGTCTCCTATCTCCTTTTTACCTTACCATGGATTATCTTTTAGAAGTTGAACAAGTTTATGCTGGTTATGTGCAGGATTTATACATATTGCAAGGGGTTAACTTTCGCATTGCACCGGGGGAATTAGTCACGGTTATCGGTCCCAATGGTGCGGGAAAATCCACCCTCGCTAAGACTATTTTTGGTTTATTAAAACCCAGTGCTGGAACTATCACTTTTAAGGGAAAAAATATCACTGGTTGGAAATCTAATCAAATCGTTCCCCTCGGTATGGGTTATGTTCCCCAAATTGCTAATGTTTTTCCATCCCTTAGCATCGAGGAAAATCTGGAAATGGGGGCTTTTACCAGTAAAAAAGCGATTAAACCCCTAAAAGAGCGCATTTATGCCATGTTTCCTCGTTTGGACGAGCGCCGTCGTCAGAAAGCTGGCACTTTATCCGGAGGAGAAAGACAGATGTTAGCCATGGGAAGAGCGCTGATGTTGCAACCAGATTTATTAATTCTCGATGAACCTTCGGCAGCTTTATCTCCTATCTTAGTAACCAGCGTTTTTGAACAGATAAAAGCGATTAATCAGACGGGAACTGCAATTATTTTAGTGGAACAGAATGCCAAAAAAGCCCTAATGATGTCCGATCGAGGTTATGTTTTAGAAAGTGGTCAAGATCGTTTTCAGGGATCGGGTCAAGATTTACTCAATAACCCGAAAGTAGGGGAATTATACCTCGGGGCGGCTTATCATGATGCCAAACGAGATGATTAGGAATTTGTTAAGGATTTAGGGGGATTTTGATTTCTTCCCAGAATTTAGCGATAGGATAGTAATTGAGTACAAATCTCTACGGCCCTGATGTCAAGGTGATAAGCCAGCAACCCCTAAATAGGGTCTGCTGAATAAATCTAAAAACCTTGTTGGGTAAGACTTTTAGGGTTTGCTGAATAAATCTAAAAACCTTGTTGGATAAGGCTTTTAGACTTTTTTTCCCTGAAAAAGTGCCTACCATTGGAGTGATTGGGGGGAAAATTTAGGGATTTTTTCCCTGAAAATTAGGTAATTGACCACCT
>NZ_JASJFF010001274.1:0-5379 GCF_030065435.1 Microcystis sp. M53603_WE2 | reverse complement strand
TAAATCCTTATCTGGCAAAAGATTTAACTGATTAGCTCGCTCTAGATCAAAAACAATTGACAAAAATCGTCCAATGTCTTTCTCTATAAGGGTTCCATCTCTTATAACCCCCGTCCATTACATAACACAAACCGAAGAACCGAGATTATTTCTATTTATTCTTCCGACACCCCACACCCCACACCCCACACCCCACACCCTGCCCCCAGGAAAAACTTTTTGCCGCAAACCCTAATTAATAATTCATAATTCCTTCTCCCTGCTCATAGACAGTCTTAACGAGTAATTTAGATAGTCAACAGCTTATCTTCTGACCTAGCACTTTTTTTTAAAAAGTATCATTAATTTTTATCTCAATTCTGAATATTAATTAATCCCAGGGTCGGTTGCTGGCAAACTCAGCAGCGTATTAAGAAAAAATAACGAATTGCTAGAAAGCCGAGAATCTGGATAATGATCGAGGTGGAGACAGAAAAATTGCTCTACTTAAGCCTGTCTGCCGTAAGCGTCCAATAGTAGATAGGGAGTCAAAAGCGACGCTCAAGAAAATCCTTCGGTTGTCAGGGAAACGAGAGGATATTTAGTGCGAAATTGAGCCGTAAAAAAACTTAAAATCCCGACAAATATCGTAAAAACTAAGGGGAACACATGACCAAAAAAACCTATGCAACCATAGACGGTAACGAAGCTGTTGCACGCGTTGCCTATCGTCTCAGTGAAGTAATCGCTATTTATCCTATCACTCCCTCCTCGCCTATGGGTGAATGGTCCGATAGTTGGGCGGCCGAACGCAGAGCTAATCTCTGGGGAACCATCCCTTCCGTAATCGAAATGCAGAGCGAAGGTGGGGCAGCGGGAACCCTGCACGGAGCGCTACAAACAGGCTCTTTAACTACTACTTTCACTTCCTCGCAGGGATTATTATTAATGCTCCCCAACTTCTACAAAATTGCGGGGGAATTAACCTCTTCAGTGGTTCATGTGGCTGCCCGTGCTTTAGCAGCTCAAGGATTGTCAATTTTTGGGGATCATAGTGATGTCATGTCTGCCAGAAGTACGGGTTGGGCTATGTTAGCGGCTAATTCCGTTCAAGAAGCTCAAGATCTGGCGGCTATTGCCACGGCTACCACCCTAGAAACCAGGATTCCTTTTCTGCACTTTTTTGATGGGTTTCGTACCAGTCATGAGGTGCAAAAAGTCGAATTAATTAGCGATGAAACTCTCAAAGAACTGATCGATGAAGACCTAATTATTGCCCATCGTCAAAGGGCTTTAACTCCCGATCGACCGGTTTTACGAGGCACGGCACAAAATCCCGATGTTTATTTCCAGGCAAGGGAAAGCGTCAATCCTTTCTATTATGCTTGTCCCGATATCACTCAAAAAATTATGGATCGTTTTGCCCAATTAACAGGACGGCAATACCATCTCTATGAATACCACGGTGCGCCCGATGCCGAAAGAGTGATTATGTTAATGGGATCGGGAGGGGAAACCGTCCATGAAACCGTGGATTATCTCAATCAAAATGGGGCTAAAGTTGGGGTCTTAAAAGTTCGTCTTTATCGTCCCTTTGCCGCCGACAAATTACTGGCAGCTTTGCCCACTACAGTGAAAAAAATAGCCGTTTTAGATCGCTGTAAAGAACCCGGTGCCGGGGGCGATCCGCTATATTTAGACGTGGTAAATGCCTTTATGGAAGAGTACGAAGGCAAGCTGCCGAAAATTGTGGGAGGACGCTACGGTTTATCTTCCAAAGAATTTACTCCAGCCATGATTGCCGGTATATTTGATAACTTAAGTCTCGACAAACCGAAAAATCACTTCACTATTGGTATCGTTGACGATCTTACCTTTTCCAGTTTGGAATATGACCGCAGTTTTTCCACTGAACCGGACGAAGTAGTGCGGGCGGTTTTCTACGGTTTAGGTTCCGATGGTACGGTGGGAGCTAACAAAAATTCAATTAAAATTATCGGTGAAGATACTGATAATTATGCCCAGGGTTATTTCGTCTATGATTCCAAAAAATCTGGCTCCGTCACCGTTTCTCACCTACGCTTTGGGCCCCATCCGATTCGCTCTACCTATTTAATCACTGATGCTAACTTTATCGCCTGTCATCAGTGGGAATTTGTCGAACAATTTGACCTGCTAGAAACCGCTAAATCGAACTCAATTTTTCTCCTGAATAGTCCCTATCCACCGGAGGAGGTGTTTAGTCACTTACCCCGCCATCTCCAGCAAACTATCATCGATAAAAATCTGCAAGTTTATACGATTAATGCGACTCAAGTAGCCAAAGAAGCGGGGATGGGCAGTCGGATTAATACCGTTATGCAGGTGTGTTTCTTTGCCCTAGCGGGGGTTTTGTCGCGGGAAGATGCGATCGCACAAATCAAAAAAGCCATCCGCAAGACCTACGGCAAGAAAGGCGAAGAAATCGTGCAGATGAACATCAAAGCTGTGGATTCTGCCCTAGAACACCTCTATCAAGTCCCAATTCCCGCCACTGTCACCCCTGAAGCTTTTGAATTAAGACCACCAATTCCCGACACTGCACCCACTTTCGTCCGAGAAGTCCTCGGCAAAATTATCGCCCGTCACGGGGATGAATTGCCCGTTAGCTCCCTTCCCAACGATGGTACTTACCCCACCGCCACTAGCCAATGGGAAAAACGCAATATTGCCCAAGAAATCCCCGTTTGGGATGCGGATGTCTGTGTTCAGTGCGGTAAATGCGTTCTCGTTTGTCCCCACGCCGTTATTCGCTCGAAAGTTTATGATGAGGCCGAATTAGCCACGGCCCCGGAAACCTTTAAAGTCGCAAATGCCAAGGATCACGACTGGAAAGGGCTAAAATTCACCATCCAAGTGGCCGCCGAAGATTGTACCGGTTGCGGTCTCTGTGTTGATGTTTGCCCCGCTAAAAACAAATCGCAACCGCGTCTAAGAGCGATTAATATGGCTCCCCAATTGCCCCTGCGGGAACAGGAACGAGTTAACTGGGATTTCTTCCTTAATTTGCCTAATCCAGACCGATTAAGCCTAAATCTCAATAAAATTAACCATCAGCAAATGCAGGAACCTCTCTTTGAGTTTTCCGGCGCTTGTGCCGGTTGTGGTGAGACTCCCTACGTTAAATTGGTCAGTCAGCTATTTGGCGATCGCATGATAGTGGCTAATGCCACCGGTTGTTCATCTATCTACGGAGGTAATTTACCGACAACACCCTGGGCAGTTAACGCCGAAGGTCGCGGGCCGGCCTGGTCGAATTCCCTCTTTGAAGATAATGCCGAATTTGGCTTAGGATTCCGAGTTTCCATCGATAAACAGGCAGAATTTGCCGCCGAACTCTTAGGAACCCTCGCTAGTGAAATCGGAGAAAGTCTAGCGGCAGATATTCTCAATTGTCACCAAGTCGATGAAGCGGAAATTTACGAACAACGGCAACGGGTAGAGGCCCTAAAATCCCGTTTAGGGCAATTAACCCCGACCACGCAGGTGAAAATGTTGTTATCCGTGGCCGATTATCTGGTCAAGAAAAGCGTCTGGATTGTCGGGGGTGACGGTTGGGCCTACGACATCGGTTATGGTGGCTTAGATCACGTTTTAGCCAGTGGTCGCAATGTGAATATTTTGGTCATGGATACGGAAGTTTACTCGAATACGGGCGGCCAGGCCTCGAAAGCTACTCCTCGGGCCGCCGTAGCTAAATTTGCTTCTGGTGGCAAACCCAGCCCGAAAAAAGACCTCGGTTTAATGGCCATGACCTACGGTAACGTCTATGTGGCCAGCGTGGCTATGGGGGCAAGAAACGAGCAAACTATCAAAGCTTTCCTAGAAGCGGAAGCTTACAACGGGCCATCGTTAATTATCGCCTATTCTCACTGTATTGCTCACGGGATCAACATGACCACCGCCATGAACCATCAAAAAGAAGTGGTGGAAAGCGGTCGCTGGTTAATGTACCGTTATCATCCCGATTTAGCTAAAGAAGGCAAAAATCCCCTGCAATTGGACAGCCGTGCGCCTAAGCTTACCGTAGCGCAAACTCTCTACTCGGAGAATCGCTTTAAGATGTTGGCCACCAGTAAGCCGGAGGAAGCTAAACGTCTGCTCAAAGAAGCACAAGCAGATGTGGATACGCGCTGGCAAATGTATCAGTATTTAGCAGCAAAAGGTACAGGGAGCAAGGAATAGTTATGAATCTACACACTACCTACATGGGTTTGCAATTGCGATCGCCGCTAGTTATCGGTGCGGCCGCACCCTTGAGCGAGGATATCGACAATATCAAGAGAATGGAAGACTTCGGAGCCGCTGCCGTGGTTTTACACTCCTTTTTCGAGGAGCAGATTAAACACGAAAGACTGGCTCTACACCATCATTTTACCCACGGAGCCGAGAGTTTTGCGGAAGCTTTGACTTATTTTCCCGAACCGGAGGTTTTTCACGTTGGTTCCGACGAATATCTCAACCATATTCGCAAAGCCAAAGAAATGGTCGATATTCCCATTATTGCCAGTCTCAACGGTGAGACCTCTGGGGGATGGTTGGAGTATGCCATTCAAATTCAACAAGCGGGCGCTGATGCTTTGGAGTTGAATGTTTATTATGTTCCCAACGACCTGGAATTAACCGGAAATCACGTCGAACAAAACTATATTGATATCCTCAAAATTGTCAAATCGGAGGTATCAATTCCCGTCTCGATGAAGTTAAGTCCCTACTTTAGCAATACGGCCAATATGGCTAAACAATTAGCGGAAGCGGGGGCCGATGGGTTGGTATTATTTAACCGTTTCTATCAGCCGGATATCGACTTAGACACCTTGGATGTTCACCCCAATATTATCCTCAGTAATCCCCAAGCAATGCGTTTACCCCTGCGCTGGATTGCTATGCTTTACGGTCGTGTACCGACGGATTTTGCCGCTACCAGTGGCATTCATAACGCCATCGACGTGATCAAAATGATGATGGTGGGGGCAAAAGCGACCATGTTAGTTAGTGTTTTATTACGCCACGGTTTGGAGGAAATTACCAAGATCGAACAGGGTTTATTGCATTGGTTGGAAGAAAATGAGTACGAATCGATCGAGCAGTTAATTGGCAGTATGAGTCAAATGAATTGCCCCGATCCCACTGCTTTTGAACGGGTACAGTACATGAAAGCTCTGCAAAGTTACGAACCTGTTTGGAAACGTTTTCAAACCACCAGCAAATAAAAGTGGGAAGCTTTTTTCAGTGATCAGTGATCAGTAATCAGTAATCAGTGAACTGAAAACTTAAGTAGGTAGGCGTTAAAAATTATCAGCCACCCCCCTTATCAAGGGGGATCCCCCCGCCTATCGGCACCCCCCTTATCAAGGGGGG
>NZ_JASJFF010000255.1:0-3398 GCF_030065435.1 Microcystis sp. M53603_WE2 | reverse complement strand
GCGGCTAAATAGCGAACACTCATTTCTAAACCAGCTTTTGCCACCCCCATTAAATTATAGTTAGGAATTACCTTGACACCGCCGAGATAGGTAAGAGTGATAATACTTCCCCCTGCCGTCATCAAAGGTTTAGCCGATCGAGCTAGACGGGTTAGGGAAAAAGTGCTAATATCTAGGGATTTAGTGAAAGCTTCCCGAGGGATGGCGGTAAAATCGCCCGTTAAACCCTCTTTATCGGCAAAAGCGAGACAGTGAATCAAAATATCCAGTTTACCCCATTTTTCCGCCACTGTAGCGAAAGTATCTTCTACCTGTTGGTCATTTTGGACATCGCAGGGGACATAAAAAGCGGGATTAAGTTCATCGGCCAATTCTCGCACCTTTTTCTCAAAACGGCCTTTTTCGTCGGGGAGATAGGTGACACCGATATTTGCCCCAGCTTGATGGAGTTGTTGGGCAATTCCCCAAGCGATCGAGCGATTATTGGCAATTCCTGTCACTAGGGCGTTTTTTCCCGTTAAATCTAACATAGTTCTCGTTTCTCTTACAAAAATCTCCCCAATAGCCGACCCCAGCGAGATTCGGTATAATAGGGATACAGATAACGGGGCAGCAATGATCACCCCTCCCCCATTGTCTGGCAAAAAGCGCCCAAAACTTTTCCCAGTTTAGGGAGCGGTTATGTTTAATAGAGGTGACACTCGTTGCATAATAAAAACAATTTTCCCCTTTTTTGGATGTGAGATGGACTTATCCCTAATACAAGACAAACCCCTAGCAGATGTGTTCCGTCGAATCGGCAGCGGCAATTTCCCCCCGGTGGTGGAATTGTTCGAGCGTGGCAAAACGATCTTTTTCCCTGGAGATCCCGCCGAAAGAGTCTATTTTTTGCTGAAAGGAGCCGTTAAGTTGTCGCGAGTCTATGAAGCGGGAGAAGAAATTACCGTGGCTCTACTGCGGGAAAATAGCGTCTTTGGTGTGCTATCCTTACTCACCGGCCAGCGATCGGATCGTTTTTATCATGCCGTGGCTTTTACTCCGGTAGAATTACTCTCGGCCCCGATCGATCAGGTAGAAAGATCCCTCCGCAATAATCCCGATTTATCAATGTTGATGTTGCAGGGGTTGTCCTCGCGCATTCTGCAAACGGAAATGATGATCGAAACCTTGGCTCACCGGGATATGGGTTCGCGTTTGGTCAGTTTTTTGTTAATTCTCTGTCGTGATTTTGGGGTTCCCACCACCGATGGCATCCGGGTGGATCTAAAATTGTCTCACCAAGCGATCGCAGAAGCGATCGGTTCTACCCGCGTCACTGTCACCCGTTTATTGGGAGAGCTGCGGGATCAAGAAATGGTCTCAATTTACAAGAAGAAAATTACCGTCCATAATCCCGTCGCTCTCAGTCAACAATTTACTTAAATTCTGGATGACTAGCGCTTATATTTTGGTTTTGGCCATCGTGGTTTTAGGTGGTCTGATAGCGGCGGTTGGCGATCGCATAGGGAGCCGTATCGGTAAGAAAAGGATGCGTTTATTTAATCTGCGTCCGAAACAAACCGCGACTTTGATGACGATTGTAACGGGAATTTTGATCGCCGGTTCGACTTTAATTGTCTTGTTTGCTTCTAGTAAATCCCTGCGTCAAGGGGTTTTTGAACTGGATCGTCTTTTAAATGAACGTCGTGCCGCTATTAAGGATTTGGAAAGACAGGTGAGAAAAACCACCGAGCAAAAAAATCAGGTGGAAAAGGCTTTAAAAACGGCTAAAAGTGAACAGATAGCTGTGCAGAAACGTCTAGAGGTTCTTAACAAAAATTATCAAGCTTCGCGTCAACGTTTGCGATTAGTTTCGGGACAGTTGGAAAAGTTTCGTAAGGAAGTGGCTAATTTAAACAATGAACGAGTCATTTTAACTAATCAAAAGGCACAGTTAATCAGTCAACGGGATCAATTGTCCCAACAAAAATCAATTCTTTCTAGTCAGATCAATCAACTACAAACCACCGTTCAAGTTAGAGATAAAGAGTTGGCTAATCAACAAAAGTTATTAACGGCCAGACAAGCGCGACTTCAACAGTTGGAAACCCAACAAAAAACCCTACAGCTAGAAATTGATCGCCGGGATCAACGTATTGGAGAACTCGATCGATCGATCGTCGATAAAAATTTGGCTTTGGAACAGCGCGAGGGAAAATTAAAAGATTTAGAAACCCAAATGGCTTTTCTTAAGCGGGAAGTGGAAGTTTTAGAACAATACTATCAAACCTATCAAGAATTGCGGGAAAAACAAATCGCTATTTTCCGGGGACAGGTGTTATCTTTTGGAGCTTTTCGTATTGTTGATACTCAAGCTATTGTCGCTGTTATTGATAAGTTATTGCGAGAAGCGAATATGAATGCTATCCGTGCCACCCAACCGAATCAGCCTAATTTTGACCAGCGTTTAGTTAAGATCACAAAAGCACAGGTAGAACAGTTAAGTCAACAATTACAGGACGGTAAAGAATATGTGGTGAGAATCCTTTCCGCAGGTAATTATGTCTTAGGAGAAAGCGAGATTCGTGTCTTTGCTGATGTGGTTCCCAATCAAAGAGTTTTTGAGGAGAAACAGGTGATCGCTGCCGTTTCCATTGATCCCCAAAATATGACAGAAGAAGACCTACAAAAGCGGTTAGATTTACTCTTAGCTTCGGCTCAATTTCGCGCTAGAAGTGCGGGAGTTTTAGGGTCAATTCAGGTGGAAGATGGTTTATTAACTACGGTAGTTAACTTTATTGGTCAAGTGAAAAAGTCGGGTAATTCTATCGAGACACTTGAGGCAATTGCCGCTAGTAAAACTAATACATCTGGACCTTTAACTTTGCGTTTGGTAGCGGTAAAAGATGGTAAAATTGTTTTTAGTACGTCCTCTTAAAAGATAGCTAAAGTTAGGAGTTGAGATTAAAATCAATTACTTCGTAAATATCGGCAAGACTTAAGCTAATTCCTAAAGAATCTAGGGATATAATTCCCCTTGCTGGGGTGTATTCTTGCAGTAACCAATTATTGTCTGATGTTTTGCTATAGGATTCTATTAGTATCTCCCCTTGACTGACGAGAAGATATTGGTTTAATTGGGGTATAGAACGATAATAACGAAATTTATCACCCCGATCATAACCAGAGGTGGAAGGAGATAAAACTTCGATAATTAGGCAGGGATTTAAAATTTCATCGTTGCGATTATCACTAAATAATGGTTCCCCGGCAATAATCATTAAATCTGGGTATAAACCGCGATTATATTGGGGTATCCATAGTCGCAAATCACTGGGAAAGACTTCATAAATAGTTTTCCTTAAAGCATTGTCTAACAAGCGAATTAAATTGCGTACCAGTCGATTATGATTGATGCT
>NZ_JASJFF010000579.1:0-2078 GCF_030065435.1 Microcystis sp. M53603_WE2 | reverse complement strand
GGAGATCCCCCCGCCTATCGGCACCCCCCTTATCAAGGGGAGATCCCCCCGCCTATCGGCACCCCCCTTATCAAGGGGGGCAGGGGGGATCGAACCGAAAATCCATTTTTAATTTAATTATAACCAGCTACTTAATTTTTAGGGAAGACGACGAGGATTCATGGTTTCTCCTGGGGTAATTTCTGCACTTTTAGAGTGGAGTAAGCGAGTTTGTTCGAGGATAGTTTCTAAGTCTTCATCTGAGAATTCTTGTACATAGTTTAATTTGACTTCTTCCAGGAAGATAATTAATAACATCTCGATTCTTTCTAGACTGTGACGGGATTGTAATTCCCCGGCGAGAGATTGCCCGAAACGCTGGACTAATTGCTGAACTAAACGCTCAAAAACTTCGTCTTCCTGGGTAATCTTTTCAGCTATATTAACAAAGGATTGATACAATTGACTAGATAAGCGATTGCTCAAGTCAGTTTTTAACCCTTTCATGCCGGGTAATCGCAATAAGCTCTGATAAGCGGGAGTTTGACTGAGAATTTTCTCGAT
Source organism: Microcystis sp. M53603_WE2 (assembly GCF_030065435.1). Lineage (NCBI taxonomy): Bacteria > Bacillati > Cyanobacteriota > Cyanophyceae > Chroococcales > Microcystaceae > Microcystis > Microcystis sp. M53603_WE2. The sequence goes on along the minus strand of NZ_JASJFF010000579.1, from coordinate 1,535 downwards.
ATTGTATTTAATTAAAGCTTCTGCTTCTGGTTTAACTTGCGGTAAAACCTTGTCAACGGTGCTATTAACTACTAACCGAAAAATTTCAATAACTTCATTAGTATCATTGAGATTATTATAGCCACCATTAAGGGATCGATTGAGAAAATTTTTCACTTGTCCCCGTCGAATATATTCCTGAATTTTATTAATTATTCTCAGGACAATTATCTCAGTAATATCTTTAGAAATTAGCGCAACTAAGCCTTTAATTGCCTGTTCTTTAATCAACCTTAAGTTAATAATTTTAACTTGATCTAGGCGAATAACGGTAGGAATAAATCGCAACCATCTCCAGATAGGAATAAACAGAAAAATATCGTACCATCGCCATAACATAGCCTCGCGCCAACGCAGGCCTTTATGAGTGCGAGCAATCCACCAAGTTCTCAGCATAAATTCCCAGAAAAAGATGGTACCAAATAAAAAATCGATCGCCTCAAAGTTATCTATCGGTCTCCCATCTTCTCCCAGGGGACGAAAATAATTAGTTTCTATTAAAGGTTGAATTTCTTGATTAAAAAACTTCAACTCTTTTTCCCAGCCATTTTGACTGAGATAATCCCAAGTCCAAAACTTCTGAAAGGCTGCTTTTGCGGAAACATTTTCTGTTTTAAAAACCCGCAAGCGCATTTTATTTTTAATCTTCTCTAAAGTCCCAGTTTTCTCCGCCAAGGCAAAGGGATTATTATCAATCATATTGACACTTTTTTGGCGCAAATTGTCTAAAATTTTCTCGATATCTTGGCGATATTCTTGCAGATTAAACTCTGGGTTAAAGAGCTTTTGATTAATTAGTTGATTAAGTTTATTAACCGTCTCTAAATATTCACTGGTACTGCGATAGGGTTTAATTCCTTTCACCACATCATACTTAGCGATTCCTTTAACAAAGGGAATTTCTAGGGGTTTATCGGGAGGTATTTGTAATTCTTGAAAGGAAATCAGCCCGAGTTTTATTGGTTCATTAAATCTTAATAAGGTTATTTGCAAGCGTCCCTGTAACCAAAAATCTCGCAGGGGAATATAGGTTAAATCGAAAATAACCAGAATATAATTACATAACACCAATAGGGCCATGCAAGTCTCAAAGAGATTGCGCGGGGAAAAACGACGGTTTCTGCTCACGGGGTTTTTAGTCAAAGTCATTAGCCTAGAAAGCACACTTTGACCATGGTAAACCGAAACGCCTAATTTTTGGGACCCAAAGCGATAGAAGTAGTGAAAAAAGAGCGGTTAAACTTGGTTCTGCCTCAGTAATTAATAGATGTAGTCTTCTATTCTGTGATAGCATCCTAGCAGATTCAGTTAAGTAGTTAAGTAGCTGGTTATAATTAAATTAAAAATGGATTTTAGGTTCGATCCCCCCTGCCCCTAGTGCTGTTTCATTTAAATTAAGTATAGCTGATTTTGAGTCAATAAATTTGACCGAAGATTCTCAAGTTTATCTTGTTCTAACCAAAAGAGTTAGTCACAATAACTAATCTTTAATCCTC
>NZ_JASJFF010000742.1:0-1870 GCF_030065435.1 Microcystis sp. M53603_WE2 | reverse complement strand
TGCAAACCAGAGAAAGACCGATCACAGGAAAAATCAGAGCAATTACATTAATTAAACTTTGAGACTTCCAGAGAGTTACTATAGCCAAAAGGGGAAAGATACTAATAGCAAACTGAAAAATATTGGCCACTACCATGGAAACGGGAAAGATGCTAACCGGCAGACGAATTTTATTTAAAATACTGCCATTACCAACAATACTGGTTAAAGCTTGGTTAGTGGAAGCATTAAAGAAATTTATTACCACTAAACCAGTGAAAGCAGCTAGGACATAGTTAACTAGAGAATTATCAAAATAAGAGGCGAAAACCGTGCCGAAAATTGCCGTGTATAGTGCAGTCATAATCACGGGATTTAACAAAGACCAGTAAACCCCCAGAAAAGAACCCCGATAGCGTCCCTTGAGATTACGTTCCACTAAAACACTAAGCAACTCGTAATATCGCCGCGCTGTTGACCATCTAGTTTTTGCCTGGAGATCGGTCATAGGGATAATTGTCATCTTGTCAGTATTCAGTGCTTTATTCTAAACGATTACCGTCAATTTTGTCTATCGATCGAGAGGGGAATCTAGTTTTTATCCAGTTCCCGATGACTCTCCCTCTCGGGAAAAAGTTCCCTTCCTAGGCCATTTATCTGGCTCAAAAAGCTTAAAAACCGCTAAAAGCCTCTTTTTTTAGGGTTGAACTCGGTTTTTAGGGACAGCCTCAGCTAATTGACCTAGACTCTAGCAGGTTTGCCAATAAAATAGACATCAGATAAGAGCCAAGAAATGCCGATTTAAACACAGCTAATCTCAGAAAAACCGGAGTCAAAGACCGATAACTGAACAACTTCCTAACAGCCAAACCAAGAATTTAATCTAATTGATGTCCCGTCAGTTCCACAAAGATATCTTCGAGATTGGAGGGACGGCACATTACTCCAGTTTTATCGCTCAAACTGTCAAGATAGGCATTGGCATCAGCCACGGTGGGGAAGAATTTATAATCGATTTTATCGCCAACTTGTTTGATAACTAAACCCTCGCCATACTTAGTGCGAAAATCCCTTATAGTTCCTAATTCGATTAATTTGCCTGCGTCCATAATGCCAATTCTGCCCAGTTTTCCCGTGGCGTTATCCTGACAGAGAAATTCCACTTCTTCCATGTAGTGAGTGGTTAATAAAATTGTCATTCCTTGCTGGTTTAAATCGCGAATTACTTCCCACAAACGACGACGATTTTGGGGGTCTAAACCGACCGTCGGTTCATCGAGAAAGAGTATTTTTGGTTCGTGAAGAAGAGCGCGAGCAATCTGTAAACGTCGTTTCATCCCTCCGGAAAGAGTTTTGGCAAGGGCAGATTTTCGATCGCTTAAACTGACATAATCTAAATAGCGATCGATTAATTCCTGTCTCTGGGGATTGGGGATATGGTGCATCCGGCCGTGAAATTCCATATTTTCCCAGACGGTTAATTCCCCATCAACGCTAATCTGTTGTAAGACTACCCCTATATTTTTCTTCACCTGATCGCGGTATTTTTTCACATCATACCCCGCCACTGCGATTTCTCCTTGACTTGCTTCGGTTAGGGTGATAATCATGCGGATTGTCGTCGATTTTCCCGCACCGTTGGGACCGAGTAAACCAAAGATTTCCCCTTTTTCGATGGCAAAGGAAAGCTCGTTAACTACTGGGAGATTGTTATAGATTTTAGAAACGCGATCGAGAGCAATAGCGGAGGTCATCGAAAATTTGGGTCTGAAACCCCGTCGTTCTACGACGGCTTTACCGTTAAATATTAGCGCATTTACACGATATATGCTAGAATGCGAGATATGGAAAAGCTATCGCTACCGATTTTACCCAACACCAGAACAAGAGT
>NZ_JASJFF010000876.1:0-1357 GCF_030065435.1 Microcystis sp. M53603_WE2 | reverse complement strand
AAGAGCTAATGCAAATTAGCCGCTATCGGTTGAAGGATTACATCAAAGGACAAAGAGCGATATCGCTTGCCCTATCTACCTTCTAGCTCGCTTGTCCCCCTCTCAGATTTAAAACCTGTTGTGCTGTCCATCTTTGTTTTCTATCTTTTTGCAAACACCCTTCAATAATCGGTTTAAACTCTTTCGGTAAACTGGGGATTTGTAGCTCACAATTCATCACCTTTGCCATTAACTGGTGAATATCATTATTAAACTTATAGGGAAGTTGATTAGTCGTCATTTCGATTAACATAATACCCAATGACCACAGATCCCAAGCTGAGGAAATATCCCCCCTAAAGGCTTCGGGAGGCATATAAATAATTGTACCGCTATTGTGGACGGTTTGAGTGTGGCTTTTGTTATTTAAGGTTCTAATTAAGCCAAAATATGCTAACTTGTATTGTTGATTAACCTTGAGGATATTACCCGGTTTTAAATCTCGATGGACTTTATTTTGTCCATGAAGATAATTTAAGCCCTGGGCGACTTGAGCAGTAATATTTTTAATCTCATCCGCTGACAAACCGCCTTTGGCAATGTGATTTTCTAGGCTACCCTGTGCCAATTCCATCACTAAATAAAGCATCTCCGTATTGAAAAAAGTAAATTCCCCCACCGAATAAGCCTTAATTAAATTAGAATGTTCTAACTTTCTGGCATTTGTTAATTCAATTAATTTATCATCGCTACTTTCTGGGATAACTTTAATGGCAACTTCTTAGACCGATGTATTTCTGACCATTTCACTAGCATGAAATACACCCCCAAAACCACCCGCACCGAGAAACTTATTAAGACGATAGGGGCCTATTTGTTGCCCTTCTAACATCTTCATCATTTGGTCTAGCATAATAATAACTCCTGAATTAGCCAATTTTTACGTTGTGTAACTATCCTATTAAGTGAGTGGTTATAATTATTAAATTGAAGATAGATTGTGCCTTTGATCCCCCCTTGATAAGGGGGGCGCGGATCCCCCCTTAATCCCCCCTTGATAAGGGGGGCGCGGATCCCCCCTTAATCCCCCCTTGATAAGGGGGGCGCGGATCCCCCCTTTCACTAGCATGAAATACACCACCAAAACCACCCGCACCAAGAAACTTATTAAGACGATAAGAGTTTATTTGTTGCCCTTCTAACATCTTCATCATTTGTTCTAGCATAATAAATAATAACTCCTGAATTAGCCAATTTTAGGCTCTTCGTTACTCTTTATGCTAAATCAACATACAAGATGCCAAGACAACATACTTCTAACCCAAAAATTCCGAAAGTTTCTCAAGCCATAGGCTCTCCGTTTTATTAGTTTAAGTTT
>NZ_JASJFF010000895.1:0-1744 GCF_030065435.1 Microcystis sp. M53603_WE2 | reverse complement strand
ATTATTGCCTACGGTGGCTAAATTGGCCGTTCCCATCATCCTCATGCACCTGCGGGGCAATCCGCAAACCATGCAATCGCTAACACATTATGAGGATTTAGTCAAGGAAATTAAAGAATTTTTACAGAATCGCGTTAAGGAAGCTTTACAGTGGGGCATTGCTAGGGAAAATATTATCATCGATCCGGGAATTGGTTTCGCCAAAACTGGGAGACAAAATCTTGAGTTATTGCGAGAATTAGGGCAATTTCGGGATTTAGATTTACCTGTTTTAATTGGATTGTCGAGAAAACGCTTTATCGGCGAGATTACAGGCAAAAATGACCCAAAAGAACGAGTTTTCGGAACGGCGGCGGCCTGTGCTATAGCGATCGCTAAGGGGGCCGATATCCTGCGCGTCCATGATGTGGCTGCGATCGTAGATGTGAGGAAAGTGGTGGACGCAATCGAGCGAAGTTGAAAATTTTTGCTAGTCTTAGAATCATCCACAGTTCGATCGAAATTAGCGATGAATAGCCAACTAACCAGCGATCATTGTATGTTACCCGTGATTCGATCTCCCCGGGATTATCAAGTTTTTCGCATTAGCGCTGGGGATACGAATCGTTTAGCGATCGTCTTCGATTCTACCGTAGCGGGGGATTCCTTGACCGTCTGTGTGGAAATTTTCGATCCCCACGGTCGCACCCCTACCCATCGTCATCATTTTGCCGTAGAAATGTTTTTTATCCTCAAAGGGGAGGGAATGGCTATCTGTGATGGTAAACCGATTCCCCTGGGGCCGGGGGATAGTTTATTAGTCCGTCCCACGGGTATTCACGAGATTAGAAATGTGGGGGACGGAAGACTTTATGCACTATGTTTTATGGTTCCCAATGAGGATTTTTCGGAATTAATTCGCAATGGTATCCCAGAGGAGTTAGACGCAGAAGATTTAGAGGTGTTGATGGGAACTATTAAAGGATAATCAAGCAATATCATCCCTTAAATTTTGGGCTTTTTTTTCAGGAAAAGAGCGATAAAAAAGGTAAAGGTTCCTCCCAGAAGTCCGAAGATTAGCCAATTTAATCTTGGATAGCCTTTATTGATAGCGATGACTGTAGCAATGCCACCGATGAGACAATGCCAGAAAAAAAGCAACAAGAATAAATCCAAACTGGGAGAAATATCAGCAATTAGTTTCATATTTTATCAGTAGAGCAATAGAGTTAATTGTTTAGATAGCAAATCTCTAGAATTTTTCCAATGACCGAGTCCCTGACCCGATTTTATGTTTATTTACATCTATAAGTATTTCTCTTATTTTTTTGTCCAAGGCCATTTTGTTCCCATCTCGGTTAAAGCTGAAAAAAATAGATAGAGAATAAGAAGGGCAACACAAAAGAGAAAAGTCAATAAGTCGTTATTCATCGAGTTATCCCTGATAGCTTAAAGGTCACTGATTCGCTACTATCCATTTGCCCACTACTTAGCAATTGCTGCTTTTCTAGACTTTTTAAACAGGATTGATTATTGTTGCTGTTGTGCCAAATAGTTAAGCACTGTGTCCAGAGTTAATTCTAAGCGTTCTGAGATTTGTTGTGGGGTTAAACCGAGGTCTTGCAGTAGAGGAATTGTTTTCAATTTTTGCAAGTTTATTCCCTGTTCAATTCCCTGTTCAATTCCCTGTTCAATTCCCTGTTCAATTCCCTGTTCAATTCCCTGTTCAATTCCATCTCCAAAAGCTTCTTGATAGAAACGAGTT
>NZ_JASJFF010000415.1:0-2864 GCF_030065435.1 Microcystis sp. M53603_WE2 | reverse complement strand
CGTTTTTTAACTTGGCTTCTACGACTAGCATTGATTAATCCTCGACCCTGGATAAATTAAGTATAACACAGTTTACCTACAAATGGTAGAATTAAAATTGTGCTTCGCAGTTAATATCTTGGTCGGATTTCATCCCCCGCAAAGGTTGATGTCTTGTCGAAAAATTTAGCGGGGGCATTCATCCGACATTTTAGGTAAATCCATCCACGAGCGCCCGAAACTGGGTTGGGGATTGACAATCCCGATACTCAGGGTGAGCAGCAGAGAAATTATTGTTAATAGCCAAAAACGGCAGAAAATAGGGCGCATAGACGATTCGATCCCATAAAAACCTCATTCCCGTTCTAGACAGTCAACATCACCCTTTGCCGGTTAAGTACCTAAGCAAAATTAATTACACATATCTAACCATCTCTTGCCTCTTGCCTCTTGCAAGAGTGCCTATCTTCACTAGGAAATTTATTTTGCACGACTACTCACTGTCCCCGATTGGTTTGATAGACGTAAAAGTTAAATAAATCGAATAAACTGCCAACAAAAGCAAAGGTGACAGCGATGGTTAACAGGCCTTGTAGGGGATAACCGCCGCCGAAAATGGTTAAAAATTGCAGTATTTGGCTAAAACCGGTCTGAGAAACCCAAGTAAAGCCGGGGACGTGACTGGTGGCCAATAAAGCCGTTAAAATAGAACCCACCAAGAGGACGGGGGCAACAAAACTTAATAGGGTGGAAAATAGCAGGGAACGGAGCAAAGTAAGCATGGGTGCTGATCTCCAGAGAATTAGGGGGCGATCGAACGGGAATAGGAATCTACACTCGCTCCCCTATAGAATATACGTTCATCTCGGCTAGGGGCGGTTTGTTAAAAAATCTTAAAATATCATTAAGATTCTTGGTTAAGAACGATTAAGTGGTACACAAAAGTCAACCCGATAATTGCTGGGGCAGCCTTTTTCAGTGTGGGGTGTGGGGTGTGGGGTGTGGGGTGTAGGGCGTAGGGTGTAGGGCGTAGGGTGTAGGGTGTGGGGTGTAGGGTGTAGGGTGTGGGGAGAATAAATAGAAATAATCTCCTGACTCGGAGTCTCCTATCTCCTGACTCCTGACTCGGAGACTCCTATCTCCTGACTCCTATCTCCTGACTCGGAGACTCCTGACTCCTGATAACTGATAACCGGTAACTGATCACTGATAACTGGAACTACCTGAAGCATTGATCCCCGTGGTGTGGTACTGTCAATTCAGTGTATTTATCGGCACTGGCTTAAGATTTGTCGCTATTGTCCTCCCCTTCTCCTGTCGCTGTTTTTGAGGCTTTCTATGACCGACATTCCCTTCACCCTAGACCAACTGAGAATTCTCAAAGCGATCGCTGCCGAAGGAAGCTTTAAACGGGCGGCAGATACCCTGTATGTATCTCAACCGGCGGTCAGTCTTCAGGTACAAAACCTCGAAAAACAGCTAAATGTGCCGTTATTTGACCGGGGCGGTCGGAAAGCCCAATTAACAGAAGCGGGACACCTACTCTTAAGCTACGGCGAAAAAATTATCACTCTCTGTCAAGAAACCTGTCGAGCGATCGAAGATCTACAAAATCTGCAAGGGGGAACCCTAATCATCGGTGCTTCCCAAACCACGGGAACCTATCTTCTTCCCCGCATGATCGGGATTTTTCGGCAAAAATACCCAGAAGTATCCGTACAGCTACAAGTTCATTCCACCCGTCGCACCTCTTGGAGCGTTGCTAACGGTCAAGTGGATTTAGCCATTATCGGGGGAGAAGTTCCCGCCGAATTACAAGAAACCCTGCGGATTATCCCCTACGCAGACGATGAACTGGCTTTAGTCCTGCCTATTTTTCATCCTCTGTCTAAGGTAGAAATGATTCAAAAAGAGGATTTATATCGACTAAAATTTATCACCCTCGATTCCCAATCGACGATTCGCAAAGTCATCGACAAGGTTTTAACTCGTTGCGAGATCGATACCAAACGCTTAAAAGTGGAGATGGAACTTAACTCGATCGAGGCGATTAAAAATGCCGTACAATCCGGGTTAGGGGCGGCTTTTGTCTCGGTGACAGCGATCGAAAAAGAACTACAAATGGGAGTTATCCACGCTACCCGAATTAAAGATGTGGAAGTACGACGCACTTTGTCGGTAATTATTAACCCGAATCGCTATCGATCAAAAGCCGCCGAAGCTTTTACCCTAGAAATACTACCCCAATTCTCCACCTATCCCGAATATCTGGCTGACGACCACAACTTTGAACCGATTCCTAACTCGCAACCCGCCGAAATTATGAGTAAATAGGGTTGGCTGAATAAATCTAAAAACCTTGTTGGGTAAGACTTTTAGACTTTTTGGAAACCAAAAAGTACCAGATATGGGAGTGATCGGGTGGAAAATTCCTGGACTTTTTCCCTGAAAATTAGGTAATTGACCCCTTCAAAATCGGTAAAACCCCACACCCCACACCCTGCCCCCAGGAAAAACTTTTTCAGCAGACCCTATTTAATGGTTAATTGATAGAAAGACAAGGTAAATTATTGGTGGCTATGCGCGGAGATAGAAGTCGTCAATCAGCCCAAAAACTTTGGGGCCAGTTTACCCGGTGTTTACCGACAATACGCGGTTGCTTACACAGACTTTTGGGAGTCCTAAGTAGGGTTTGCTGAATAATGGTAAAACCCTTTTAAAATAAAGCTTTTGACCTGTTAAAGTCCGATGTTAGTGCAAGAAAATAGGATTGGGACGTTCAAAAACCTTGCATTATCTTCTTGTAGTACATCGCTTGGTACAAAAAACAAGGGCAACAAAGCCGGCTCTTCTGGTTTCTGTGTGGAAACGGAGTCTATACTGAT
>NZ_JASJFF010001048.1:0-7707 GCF_030065435.1 Microcystis sp. M53603_WE2 | reverse complement strand
TTGGAGTGATTGGGGGGAAAATTTAGGGATTTTTTCCCTGAAAATTAGGTAATTGACCACCTGAAAATGGGTAAAACCCCACACCCCACACCCCACACCCCACACCCTGCCCCCACGAAAAACTTTTTCAGCAGCCCCTAATTATCATCAAAAAAGCTTGACTTATGGTTATAATTGTGCCAATTCAAAAATAAAACGCATCAGCGGCGGACTTCGGGATTTCTATCATTAAAAGATTATTAAACCTCTAGGTTTACTCACTTAAATTAGCAGTTTCTAGCCATTTTTTACCCATTTCAATGGGAATACCGAGGGGAGGACAGAGGACTTTAATTAATTCAATTCCTCCCGTGATTAAAATGCTTCTTAAGCGAGAATTTTTCTTGATTTCTGCGTCAACTTGTGCGACATGCGACAAAAGTTTGTTTTTCAATTTCGGTATTAGTGGGATAAGTTTGGGTGAGTTGGCTGATAAGTTGTTGGATTTCTTGGGCGGCTTCAGCTAAATTTTGGGGTGTGGCGTAATTATGAATAATGCCATCACCCTGTTCAATAATCTGGACGTTTTGGGGTTGAACAATGTTGTATTTAGAGCCTTGAGTATTTTCTGACATAGGTGTTTCTGAAGTTAAGTTATCTATTAAGACTATAGCATCCATAATAGAGAATTGAACAGCGAGATCATTTTCTGCTTCTAAGGCCTGACATAGGAGAGGAATTATTGATTCATCACCCATTTTTCCGAGACATTGAGCGGCTTTTATTCGCATTTGAGCATCGGAATGTTTTAGCCTTTTGGAAAAGGCTTCAATAACTAGCTGTAAATAGTCAGGCTTGAGTGCCATTTTAGGTTAAGGCATAACGAGAACCAATTTTACCGATTGCATCGGTGGCACTGAAACGAACGCTATCTTCTTCATCGGATAAGGCATTGATTAAAGCGGGAATAGCTTCTTCTAGTCCAATTTCACCTAAAGCCTCGGCTGCGTTCCTACGAACATCTTTATTAGAGTCTTCTAAAGCCTTGAGTAACTCTGCAATCGCTGCTTCCGAGCCAATTTTACCCAAAGCCTCGGCTGCGTACATACGAACATACTCATCAGAGTCTTCTAAAGCCTTGAGTAACCCCGGAATGGCTATTTCTGAGCCAATCTTACCCAAAGCCTCGGCTGCGTACATACGAACATCTTTATTAGAGTCTTCTAAAGCCTTGAGTAACCCCGGAATGGCTATTTCTGAGCCAATCTTACCCAAAGCCTCGGCTGCTTTGATACGAACATTCCAATGAGAGTCTTCTAAAGCCTTGAGTAACCCCGCAATCGCTGTTTCTGAACCAATCTTACCCAAAGCCTCGGCTGCGTACCCACAAACCTCAAAATAAGAGTCTTCTAAAGCCTTGAGTAACCCCGCAATGGCTATTTCTGAGCCAATATTACCCAAAGCCTCGGCTGCTTTCATACGAACAAACCCATCAGAGTCTTCTAAAGCCTTGAGTAACCCCGGAATGGCTGTTTCCGAGCCAATTCTCCCCAAAGATTCAGCCGCTTTAGCGCGAATTTCGGGGTGGTTATCATCTAGTTTTTTAGAGAGGGAATTAACGGCGATTTTGGTATATTCATTAATTTTAATCATATTGTTTTCTATTTGGTGATTAGTTGTTAAAAAAATTGATTTTATTTATCAATTTTTGCCCTGAGAAATTCTTCTAATTTCTTCATGTCTTCCGGACTAGGAGTCAGGGTAAATCGAGTTACACCTGGTTCAGTTCGCATTCTATCCATATAAATTCTTAAGGCTTCATCATCTTCTCGATGGGAGAGGACATATTTTCTTAATTCGGGGCGAGACATTTGGCAAAAATCAGGTTGATGATTCATCTTCAAACTCCACATTTCCTTTAGTTAATATGATAAAGCTAAGAGTTTCACCTGCTAGTATATAAATTTACTTGCGTTTTTCATCATAGCGAAATAGATGAATATCGGTGTAGAAATTAGACAGGGTTTAACACATTCTAAGGCAAGTAAGCATCTGTTCGGGGGTGGGTATCATTATTGATGGATTTTTCCTCCAATTTACCAGTTTATCCCTGTGAGAAGTATAGCATCCTACAGTCCTTGAGATTGAGTAGATGATGAGGACGAGGTTTTTGTAGTAGAATTAGGAATATTTTGACTATCCTCTCCAAAACTGGCTATCTCTGAAAAAGTAATAGGTGTATATCTGACGATTCAGCAAGAACCTATTGGTTTAGCAGTTACCAACCGAGTTGTTTTTTAGCATCTTCCCAAGTAATTCTTTGTCCTGATTGATCCTGTTGAATTGCTTCAGATAGGATTTCGGCAAACTCTTTGTCTTGTAAAATATCAAGAGTTTCCAACCAAGATTCAATTTGAGCGTAATTCAGGGCAACCATAATGGGTTGACCTTCTTTGGTAATAATAATAGGTTCGTCAGTCATTTGCTCAGACCATTCAACCAGCTTTTGTCCTGTTTCAGTAATGTTTAGATATTTAGTCATGTCAGCAATTAAAAGTTATCAACTAATGATTATAGCAGTTATCGTTCAAATGAGTTACAGAGAACAAATTGGGTATAGTCAGGAATATCACCTTTAGCCTTTATCTTTTAAAACAATCATTCTGGGATTTAGTTAAATATTTTGACTATCCTCTGCAAGTTTAGTTTCTACTGCTTCAATCATAGCTGCAAATTCCGATTGGCCGTGTAAGTTGATATCGAGATTATTCATATCTTTAAGAATGTTAGTTAGATTATCAATATTGCTCCTGATTTCATTATATAAGTTTAATGTCGCCATGATACTATTAGTTTTAGCTAAATCAATTTGTTTGTATTTTGCTTGTAGTTTTGCTTTTTCGTCTTCCCAATATTTCAGGTAGTCTATGCGCTCGAAGTCATTATAAATTCTGGCATCTGGTAAAATAATCGGGAATATTCTTTGATAAAAGTCACCATTTCTGGCAATTTCTACTAATTCAAACATACAGTTTTCTGATTTTAAGTATCTATCGCTGATGACGACGACGACACATTTCCCCTGTCCAATTTGCTGCATAAAGTTTTTGATGGAGTCTTTATAGCTGGTGTGGGTTTTATCCCGAATAATCTCAATTCCTTTAGCGGCAAAAGCTTGGACGAGTTGATTAGCCATTTCGTTGCTGTCTTCTTGCCAGTTGTAGGAGATGTAAACTTGTTGATTCATGGGTTGGGAGAGGGGGTGATAGTATTTAAGTTTGTTTTGAATTGTGTCTAGTGCTTCTCTAGCTTGAGAGAGAGTATCGCCATTATTTAATGTGACAAAATCAGGATTTTTCAGGCATTTGATAAGTTCAGTCATCGCTGTTTCTGAGCTAATTTTACCCAAAGCCTCGGCTGCCTGCGAACGAACATACTTATTAGAGTCTTTTAAAGCCTTGAGTAACCCCGGAATGGCTGTTTCTGAACCAATCTTACCCAAAGCCGCGGCTGCCTCCCTACGAACATCGCTATTAGAGTCTTCTAAAGCCTTGAGTAACCCCGCAATGGCTGTTTCTGAACCAATCTTACCCAAAGCCTCGACTGCCTTCCAACGAACAGAAAAATAAGAGTCTTTTAAAGCCTTGAGTAACCCCGCAATGGCTGTTTCTGAACCAATTTTACCCAAAGCCTCAGCTGCCTTCTTACGAACATCCTTATTAGAGTCTTCTAAAGCCTTGAGTAATCCCAGAATCGCTGTTTCTGAGCCAATATTACCCAAAGCCTCGGCTGCGTTCCAACGAACATACCAATCAGAGTGTTCTAAAGCCTTGAGTAACCCCGGAATGGCTGTTTCTGAGCCAATCTTACCCAAAGCCTCGGCTGCGTTCCTACGAACATACTGATTAGAGTGTTCTAAAGCCTTGAGTAACCCCGCAATGGCTGTTTCTGTGCCAATATTACCCAAAACCCAGACTGCGTTCCCACGAACATCCTCATCAGAGTCTTCTAAAGCCTTGAGTAACACCGGAATGGCTGTTTCTGAGCTAATCTTAGCCAAACCCGCGGCTGCCTTCCAACGAACATACCCATCAGAGTCTTCTAAAGCCTTGAGTAACACCGGAATTCCTTCTTCTGAGCCAATCTTACCCAAAGCGAAGGCTGCACTCCTACGAGCATTCCTATCAGAGTTTTCTAAAGCCTTGAGTGACCGAGGAATTGCTGTTTCTGAGCCAATTTTACCCAAAGCGAAGGCTGCCTTCCCACGAACATCTTTATCAGAGTGTTCTAAAACCTTGAATAACCCCGCAATGGCTGTTTCTGAGCCAATTTTACACAAAGCCACGACTGCGTTGCTACGAACATCTTTATCAGAGTCTTCTAAAGCCTTGAGTAACCCCGCAATGGCTGTTTCTGAACCAATCTTACCCAAAGCCTCGACTGCCTTCCAACGAACAGAAAAATAAGAGTCTTTTAAAGCCTTGAGTAATCCCGCAATGGCTGTTTCTGTGCCAATCTTACCCAAAGCCTCGACTGCGTTCCCACGAACATCCTCATCAGAGTCTTTTAAAGCTTGGTTTAACTGATTAACAACTTGATTAGACTTTGTTAATCCCAATAACTCCACCTTAAACCGTTTCGGCACATCCAACCCAAGCACTAACCCCACTGTCTGCTTTTGAAACTTAAAGTTGACTTCTCCTGCTAACCTCGCTCCTAATTTTAAATCAATCTCTAACCCTAATTTAACCACCCGTTTTGCTTGGGTTTCATTATCCAATAACCCTAACAGCAACGCCATAGGTTCTGTCCATTTGAGATAATTCAAATAGTCCCACTGTAACTGCTCATCACTGAGATGGGGTAACTTTTTCTTTAATTCCTCAGCCGTGTAATATTCTTGAATCAGTTGGTGGCGAAAAGCAATTTTATCATTACCTTCTAGGTGAATTAGATGATATTTCAATAAATCTTCTAGCCATTCCAAAGCAGTATTATCAGGATAAGAAATTTTGCCCTGTAAAAACTCTATTAATATCTCCTCTGCTTGATTCTTAGAAATAGATAACTTTATCTCCGTTGGGTTTTCACCAGTTGTCATCGTCCACGCCAAATGTTGCAGTAGTCGATTTTGCCAGAGATGCAAATCCTCTGAAATTTTAACTCCTTTGCGTATGTCAATTTCTTTTGTAAAATCTCGGAAAACTAAGCCCAAATTAGCAGGAATTTTGTTCTGATTATTATCAAAAACTGAACAAAGCATCCACAAAAGTAGGGGAGTCTGGCCAAATTCCTTGAGACGATTTCCCAACTGTTTAAGCATTTCTTCGCCTTTTTCAGGCAAATAGGTCTTGACAAAATCCCGCATCTGTCGTCCAGTCAGGGGGAGCATTTCCAGCTTTTTTTCAATATCTAAGTCGTCGATGCCTAAATCCCTTGTGGTGAAAATCATCGAAATTTCTGCATACTGCTGGCGAAAGTTTTTTAAATTCTGTCGTGCAGTATCTGAGGGCAATTCATTGATACCATCAAATAATAATAATGGTCTAAAATTCTGATTTTCTAACAGCCAACTTTCTAGGGTATTACTATCAATAATTAATTTATGGCGTTTCAGGAATTGTAAAATTAAATCAAGAATTGAGGTTTCATACAAGCGTAATTCGATGAGAATGGGAATTTGAATGATTTTAGCTTGATTTTGTTGATTTAGGCGCAAGCTTTGGGCTTCTACGGATTCTTCTAATAATAATCTGGCTAAAGCGGTCGATTTTCCTGAACCGGGACGACCTTTTAAAAGAACGTGATTAGTCGCATATTCGCGTAAAAGTTTTAAAACTTTTTCGGGTTTTTCTGGTCTTTCTGCTCTTTCTTGTGGGTTTTGTGGTTCTTTTTCAATCGTCTGCACCTGCAAATCCATTAAAGGTGCAGTTTTCGACGGGCGTGTTTTTCTCTCTACGTCCGTGAGGGTGTAAAATGTCTCCCACTGGGCGTACTTTTCCGAGTCCGAGATTGATTTGAGATAGGGAGTCCAGTCAATCATTGATGCTGTCAAGTATTTAAATTACCTGTTGAGACGAGGAAAAAGGCAACCCCCCAACCCCTAGCAGGGGTAGGGTTGATTCATGAATCAACCCTACTATGAATCAACCCTACCTTGCTTATTTTTAATTGTAGGCTAAGAAGATTTGGTCATGACTTACAAGATAGAATCGGAGTTTCTGCATCCCTCTCTCCTGTCAGACCGGGAAAACCCCATCCGAATATAAACACTCACGCTGCCGTCGTACCTTGTTCCAAGCACTTTAGCGTATATCTGGCACGAGTTTTAAGAATTGTTAATTGATCTGTTTTTGCCAACAACTCATCTAACTCAGCTACTTCATCAGCGCAGAGTAAAGATTCTGCATTTCTCGTCACTAAATCATCTAAACGGGTTTGCTCTACGAGGGACAATTGACAACTTGCCAGCGCTTTTAATTCATCCACACTCAAACCAATCAAACAATCTTCATCGAGTCCTAATGAATTGGCAAATCGAGAATAGGTGTTCCAGTCTAATAAAACCCCAACTCGTTCCCCTTGCTCATTTGTTAAGTATTCTACCGGCTTGGACATATTAGAAACACTCACAATACAATATAATCCTATTTTAGTAATTAATTCCAGAAAATGCCATCGATCGCCGATAAGGTTATCCTATTTTTGTTTTCCTAATTGTTAGATTTTCTAAAAAGTTGAAAAAGTACGGGCGAAGCATTCGGATAGAAAATCTCTGGTTTCAGCGATAGGTTATTGTCCGAATGCTGGACGCAATTGCCGATAAGGTTATCTTATTTTTGTTTTCCTAATTGTTGGCTTTTCTAAAAAGTTGGTGCGTTACGGCAATATTTAGACCTTGATTTTTTCCCTAAAAACAATGGATGCCTAACGCACCCTACGTTTATTTTTGTTTTCCTAATTGTTGGGCCTTATAAAAAGTTTCTAAACTGTGACTATCCCCGACAAAACGCCAGTGCCAGGGTTCATAATTAATACCCTGGAGATTATTTTCAGGGAAAGATAACTCGAAACTATACTGGGCAGCGTTATTTTGCAACCAACGAAAAGCGGCAGTATTAGCAAAACTGCTACTTAAATTCGTTGCGGGAGCGCGACCATCGCCAATATCGATCGCATAACCGGTATGATGTTCGCTGTAACCCGGAGGTGCGCTCACTTCTGCTCGTTTGCGGGTTTGCTGATTGCGTTGTTCTTTAACTTCAAAAAAGAGCTTGTCTTGGGTTGCTTTCGATCGAAATGCGGAAATCGGCATTAAAATCACCCCCGACCTTCTCGCGTCACTCTGCATCTGGATAAAAGCTTTGGCTGCTGCTTTCCTTAAACGCATAGCACCATCCCCAGTAATAGGGGCTAATTCCGTCTCTGGAGCCTCTTCATAGGGTAAATGACCTAGAATGTTCTCAATGGGGCTAGGAGTGGCTTTAATCGGGGGGGAGGGGTTAACCGGCGGTTTGTTTACGGAAGCAGGGGAACGATTCAAGACTGCTAGGGCAATTATGCCGGTTCCCACCAGAGCAAGTAAACCGCTTGCGATCGCTATGAGACCATTAGGATTAGTAGTTTTTCTGTACTGGTTGTCCCGCAAAGCTTCGGGAATATCATCGATCGGTTTCACGGTTTACTTACCCTCCTCCAAGATAATTACATTATTCCCCGGCCACTCCA
>NZ_JASJFF010000527.1:0-1430 GCF_030065435.1 Microcystis sp. M53603_WE2 | reverse complement strand
GCAAGCCAGAGATTTTGATGAACACCTGAAAACTTTACCCTTACTCGATCGATCCGAGGAGATTTTACCGGCAATTATCGAGAGATTGCAAGGAGAGATGATCAACTGTTTAGGCGATAATTGGGTAAAAACTTGGTCTGTGGGTTTACCTAGCTGGGAAAATACCCCCAATCACATCAATATTCGTTCTATCCTCTGGTTACGCAATCTCGCTATCGCCTACGATATGATTGACTTTGCGAGGGCCAGATACAATCTCTTGGGGAATGGGGGTCATTGGTTCCCCGGTCAACAGGCAAAAGAGGTGGAAAAACTCGATTTAACTGCCTGTTTAGCCGCTAGTCCCCACGCTGATAAAATTCCCTATCTTCTCGCCGAAACTCATCGATTATTGTCGGGAGAGACGGTACAACGCTTAAGCAGTAGTTAATTAGGGCTTGCTGAATAAATCTAAAAACCTTGTTGGATAAGGCTTTTAGACTTTTTTTCCCTCAAAAAGTGCCGACCATTGGAGGGATCGGGGGTAAAATTCAGATACTTTTTCCCTGAAAATTAGGTAACTGACTACCTCAAAATCGGTAAAACCCTACACCCCACACCCCACACCCCACACCCTGCCCCCACGAAAAACTTTTTGCCGCAAACCCTAATTAAAATTCGATGCCGGGTTGCGCTTTCACTCCCTGTTGACGAAAGGGATGTTTAATTAACTTCATTTCCGTGACTAAATCCGCTATCTCGATTAATTCGGGTAAAGCTCCTCTACCAGTGAGAATAACGTGAGAATTAGCGGGTTTTCGGGCTAAACCAGCGATAACTTCCTGAATATCCAGATAGCCGAATTTAAGGGCGATATTGATCTCATCGAGTAAAATTAATTGATATTGGGGATTTTCGAGAAAAGTTAGGGCTTTTTGCCATGCTTCTTCGGCTTTCTCTATATCTCTTTCTCTATCTTGGGTTTCCCAGGTGAAACCTTCCCCCATTGCATAAAACTCGATTTGTTCCCCCCAAACACTAAAAATCTTTTGTTCGGCAGGTTCCCAAGCACCTTTGATAAATTGTACCACCGCCACTTTGTAACCATGACCGAGGGAACGTAAAACCATACCGAGGGCTGCCGTGGTTTTTCCCTTGCCATCGCCGGTATTAACGATAATTAAACCTTTTTCAGCGATTTTTTCGGCTAAACGTTCCTCTTGGATGACCTTGCGGCGCTGCATTTTTTCTTTGTATTGTTCGGGAGTGAGTTGCATTCAAGTCTGTCCAGTCAAATCAAGATAATTGTAACTCAAGGGGTTATCGATCGCTGTTTGCAGATTTTAGCTGGCTAAATTGTCTGGGGGTTGATGCCTAATTCTCGTAATTTTGCCGCTAATCTTTCCTTAGCTTGTCGTTCTTGTTCTTTTTCTAAAAGAGCCTGTTCTTTT
>NZ_JASJFF010001398.1:0-1709 GCF_030065435.1 Microcystis sp. M53603_WE2 | reverse complement strand
TCGACTCTCTGGAAAAACGTATTGATGAGAAAATCGACTCTCTGGAAAACCGTATTGATGAGAGATTTGACAAGGTAGAAGACCGGTTAACTAAAGTAGAAATAGGACAGGCCGAACTGAAGGGAGAAATCAAAGCTTTGGATGAACGACTAAGCACAAAAATCGAGGGATTAACTGCAAGGGTTGCCTATCAGGAATTCACCAATCGAGGGATTCTGATAGCATTGGTAGTCGCTATTTTAGGAGGTGCCGCTAAACTTTTTGGTTTTTTCCCTAATCCTTAGAAATTGCCGGTAGCCGTACCTAGTAGATAGGCTCTTCCCCAAAAAATTTCGCTCATTACCCCGATCATACGTTAGAATAGATTCAGAATTTAAGGATAAAATCTCATCTATGAATCCCGTTGTTTTGGTGCATGGTTTTCTGGACACTACTGCTGTTTTTAAACCGATGAGCGAGTATTTAAACTATCATGGTTGGCAGGTGCATAGTTTTAATCTAATTCCCAATCATGGTTACAAAAAGTTAGAAGTTTTAGCTGGTCAAGTGGAGAATTATATCGAGAAAAACTTTGCTAAAGAGCAGAAAGTAGATCTGATTGGGTTTAGTATGGGAGGATTAATTACCCGCTACTACCTGCAAAGATTGGGAGGAGTGGCAAGAGTGCAACGTTACCTAAATATTTCTGCACCGAATCGAGGCACGTTAACCGCGTATAGTTTACCCTTAGATGGGATTAGACAAATGCAGCCGGGGAGTCAATTTTTAGAGGATTTAAATCAAGATTGTCAACAAATTTTAAATAAAATTAAAACCACAATTATCTGGACTCCCTACGATTTAATGATATTTCCTGCCCATAGTTCCCGTTTATCGGTAGGCAAAGAAATTTCCATTCCTGTATTGCTCCATGCTTGGATGGTCAAAGATAGCAAAGTTTTAACAACAATTAAAGAGACTTTATTAGAATAGAAATACTGGTTCTCTCCAATACCAGAACAAGGTCAAAATATCACCAACAAAAAAGTTAATTAGGGTTTGCTGAATAAATCTAAAAACCTTGTTGGATAAGGCTTTTAGACTTTTTTTCCCTGAAAAAGTGCCTACCATTGGAGTGATTGGGGGGAAAATTTAGGGATTTTTTCCCTGAAAATTAGGTAATTGACCACCTGAAAATGGGTAAAACCCCACACCCCACACCCCACACCCCACACCCTGCCCCCACGAAAAACTTTTTCAGCAGCCCCTATTTATTCAGGACATTACCATGAAAAAACTGCATAAATTACTGATGACCACCACCGCCATAGTTTCTACATTTGGGTGGAATATTCACAGCACTCCTGTTGCAGCCAAGCAAAATTATATAGGAAGATGGTACAATGTGGGACTTAGTAATGAATACATTTCTAAATATAGGGTCTTTCAAAAAGATGGTAAAGTTCATGATTACCAAGAGCTGAAAACTGGTTTGGTTGGGGCATCCTATAAATGGGATTATCAAGTCCTTTCCAATAGTTCAATTAGAGTTTTTAGTCTATTAAAAGAGACTTGTGTGCTAACTGAGATGGTTCTTCGTTACTTGGTATGGTTCGATAGGGGGGCATAAATCGACTAAATCCTTATCTGGCAAGAGACTTAATTGATTAGTTCGCTCTAGAGCAAAAACAATTGACAAAAATCGCTAAATGCTTTTCTATATAAGGGTT
>NZ_JASJFF010000824.1:0-2588 GCF_030065435.1 Microcystis sp. M53603_WE2 | reverse complement strand
GCCGCCGATATTCTCAGTTTAGCTCTGTTGACTCCCCCCGGCGAATTGGGGGCTGATATTGCCGTGGGTAGCAGTCAACGCTTTGGGGTTCCCTTGGGTTATGGGGGTCCCCATGCCGCCTATTTTGCCACCAAAGATGTCTATAAACGCAGTATTCCGGGGCGCATTGTCGGGGTATCGAAGGATAGTCAGGGTAAACCCGCACTGCGTTTAGCTTTGCAAACCCGCGAACAACATATCCGCCGGGATAAAGCCACCAGTAATATTTGTACCGCACAGGTGTTACTAGCGGTGATTGCTTCCATGTACGCGGTGTATCACGGACCGGAAGGAATCAAGAAAATCGCCCAAAGAGTGCAGAAATTAACCGCTTTATTGGCAAATGGTTTAAAAAAGTTGGGTTATCAAGTGGGGAAAGAACCGTACTTCGATACGCTCAAAGTTACGGTATCCACGGGAGTTAAGGATATCTTCGCCAAGGCAAAAACCCATAAGATTAATCTGCGTTATTTTGATGAGAATAATCTAGGAATTAGTGTCGATGAAACCACCAGTCTCAGGGATGTGTGGGATTTATGGCAAATTTTTGCCCCCACCGAGGAATTACCCTTTACCGCGGCGGAATTAGTCGAGAAAATTAGTCTAGAATTACCCGCTAATTTAACCCGTACCAGTGCCTATCTTACCGAACCGGTGTTCAATCGTTACCACTCGGAAACGGAATTACTCAGATATCTGCACCGTCTGGAAACAAAGGATTTAGCCTTAAATACTTCCATGATTCCCCTCGGTTCCTGTACGATGAAACTCAATGCCGTAGCGGAGATGATTCCGGTAACTTGGGCAGAATTCGGCAAATTACACCCTTTTGCTCCGATTGACCAAGCAGAAGGCTATCAACTGCTCTTTCAACAGTTAGAGACTTGGTTAGGGGAAATTACCGGGTTTGATGGCATTTCCCTACAACCGAACGCCGGTTCTCAGGGAGAATATGCTGGTTTACAGGTGATCCGAGCCTACCATGAAAGTCGCGGTCAAGGTCATCGTCAGATTTGCTTAATTCCTGAGTCCGCTCACGGGACTAATCCTGCCAGCGCTGTTATGTGTGGTATGAAAGTAGTGGCGGTTAATTGCGATTCTCGGGGCAATATTGATATTGATGACCTGAAAACTAAGGCCCAGAAGCATCAGGATAATCTAGCGGCTTTGATGGTAACGTATCCTTCCACTCACGGCGTTTTTGAACAGGGAATTAGCGAAATTTGCGCCTTGATTCATCAATACGGTGGTCAAGTCTATATGGATGGCGCCAATATGAATGCTCAGGTGGGTTTATGTCGTCCGGCGGATTTTGGCGCTGATGTCTGTCACTTGAATCTCCATAAAACTTTCTGTATTCCCCACGGTGGTGGCGGCCCCGGTATGGGACCAATCGGAGTAAAATCCCATTTAGTGCCTTTTCTGCCCGATGTTTCCCTAGTTTTGGCGAAATTATCCCCAGAAACCGCTAACGGTAAGCATCAGGACTCAATTGGCGCAATTTCGGCCGCGCCTTGGGGTAGTGCCAGCATTTTGGTGATTTCTTGGATGTATATCGCTATGATGGGGGCAGCAGGCTTGAAAAAAGCGACAGAAGTGGCAATTTTGAACGCTAATTATATGGCTTTTCGTCTGGAGTCGGCCTATCCGGTTTTATTTAAGGGTAGCGCGGGAACGGTTGCCCACGAGTGCGTGATTGATTTACGTCCCCTGAAAAAACAGGCCGGCATCGAGGTGGAAGATGTGGCAAAACGCTTGATGGATTTCGGTTTCCACGCACCGACGGTTTCTTGGCCCGTGGCTGGTACAATGATGGTGGAACCCACGGAAAGCGAATCTTTGGGCGAATTAGACCGTTTTTGTGAAGCTTTGTTAACTATCTATCAAGAGGTACAAGCGATCGCTAATGGTAGCATGGATCCCCACGATAATCCCTTGAAAAATGCCCCTCATACAGCCGCAGTTTTAACTGCCGATGATTGGAGTCGTCCCTATTCCCGTCAACAGGCAGCTTACCCGCTTTCTTGGCTACAAGATTATAAATTCTGGCCGGTAGTGGGACGGGTTGATAATGCCTACGGGGACAGAAATCTGGTTTGTTCCTGTGAGGGTATGGACGCTTATAAGTAATCGTAATTCCTTGATAATATTAGTGGGGTAGTTGCAAATTACCCCGCTTTTTTCTGGTTTTTCGGAACTTGGCCTCTAAAATTAACTAGGAGCTGCTGAAAAACTTTTTCCTGGGGTTAGCAGTCGGGAGTCACTGATAATTGCTGATTGTCGGTATTTTTGCCAATGTGATCTGCACCCAATTAACAATTAACCTCACTACTACTTCGTCACCAAAAACCAACCGGAATCCGTGGATCTGATCGCCTTTAATCCTTCTAAATCAGTAGCTTCTTTGGTTTGACGATCGATAATTAGGTAAGGTTGCTTGTGACTTTGCCAGTGATTGATTAATTCTTCGGCAGCAAGGGGAAAAACCCGACGACCACTATAAAAATTTAACGAGGGGCGCTCGTAGGCAAAAGCAATATAAACAGGGT
>NZ_JASJFF010000868.1:0-3878 GCF_030065435.1 Microcystis sp. M53603_WE2 | reverse complement strand
TCTATCTTTTGGTATTAACCTATTTGTGCCTTAAGTCCTTTCCTGTATGAATTTCAGCTACTTTTGAGCGTAGTTGCTCTCATCGAATTTTATTTTAAGTTAATTATTTGCATAACAATTCCCGAAGAGCCGCTTTTCTTGGGGAGTTTGAGTGCTATTATCTTCCCAAAAATCAATCATTCTTTTCCAAACGACGCTATCACCTTTTTTGAGAGCATACCAGGTGAAAAATGCACAGATAGCACCGCCAGAAGTACCACTGAGACTGACAATATTAAAGTAATCTTGCACTTTATTGTCAAATAATGCTTTCAAGGCACCGGCAGTAAAAGCAGTTTGACTACCACCTCCCTGACAAGCGATCGCGATTTTGGCTTTCATAAATATCCTTTGAATGGCTTCTATCTAAGCCCTAGGCTTTTAATTTAAGGTTAATTGAAAACCTAGAATCAGAGCCAAAAATATAGAAATTTTTCTGATTTTCAGAAGAGCTGCTCGGTAGATGTTGCCATCACTTCTAGAAAAGGATAAGTAGGTAGGTATTAAAAACTTTCAGATGCCCCCTTATTAAGGGGGGATTAAGGGGGGACTAAGGGGGGATCGGCACCCCCCTTATTAAGGGGGGCAGGGGGGATCGAACCTAAAATCCATTTTTAATTTAATTATAACCAGCTACTTATGGTTTCAAGGGAATTGTCTAGGTAATTAGCTGAAGCCATCAGCCTGCGGCTATATCCAAGCGATAATAACTAGAAAAATGGAAAAACTGATAACTGATAACTGATAACTGATAGATTAAATCACCGTCCCGTCGGGAATAGTGGCATTTTTGAAAATAACCACGATGCCGCTGCGAACATAGAAACCTAAATCTTCGCGATTAGCTTCTTCCACACGATCTTTGTTAACAATTAAAACATTGGAACCAATGCGAGCATTTTTGTCCACAATTGCCCGACGAATAGTGGAACCGGGGCCGATACCCATGGGAACTTTGCCATCTCGGACGAGACTTTCCCGTTCGGGGAAAGACTCATAAAAGTCGGCTCCCATCAGCATTGTATCCTCGATCGTGCAGTCTTTGCCGACTCGACTACGAATACCTAAAATCGAGTGATGGATGCGACATTCTTTGAGAATACAACCTTCAGAAATCATCGATTCTGTCACCGTACAATTGAGCATTTTTGTGGGTGGCAGATAGCGAGAACGGGTATAGATGGGGGCTTTTTCGTCGTAGAAACTAAAGGCGGGATTGGGTTGTTGAGTCAAGGCGAGATTAGACTCATAAAAGGCTTCAATCGTGCCGATATCTTCCCAGTAACCTTTAAATAAATAAGCCTGAAGATTGTAGTCTTTAGCGGCCGAGGGAATAATTTCCTTACCGAAATCGGTCTGTTCTTTATTGGCATCGAGCAGATCGATTAAAACATTCTTTTTAAAGACATAAATTCCCATGGAAGCGATGTAGGGACTTTGACGGGCTTGGTCGGGACTTAAGCCTAAAATCGTCGTATCTACCCGCATTCTTTCCAATTCTGCCCCTTTGGGTTTCTCATAAAAATCGACAATTCGCCCCGAATCATTAATTTTCATCACCCCAAAAGCGGAGGCCCGACGTTCATCGATGGGAACCACCGATAAAGTGATATCGGCGTTGGTTTCCCGATGGCGTTCGATGAACTTGCTGTAGTCCATGCGATAGAGATGATCTCCCGAGAGAATTAGATATTCATCGATATCCCAATCCTTCATCGTCCAGATGTATTGTCGTACCGCGTCGGCCGTGCCTTGGAACCATTGAGGATTTTCCATGGTTTGTTGAGCGGCCAAAACTTCCACGAAACCATCACTAAAACCCGTAAAATTATAGGTACGATTGAGGTGACGATTGAGGGAAGCGGAATTAAATTGCGTCAACACATAGATTTTGTCAATCTGGGAGTTAATACAATTGCTGACGGGAATATCGATTAAGCGATATTTTCCCGCTAGGGGGACGGCAGGTTTTGCCCGCAGTTTCGTTAACGGATAAAGGCGAGTTCCAGCCCCGCCACCTAAGATAATAGCTAATACTTTTTTCACGCGCGTAACCCTCGCGATTGGCTGTTTCCTTCTCAAAGTAAGTGTAGGATGATAGCGCACCTTATTGATAGAGGGGAAACAAAAATCTAGATCTAAAAGTCATCAAGAGGGAATTGATCGGAGTCTTTGCGGATAAATTCGCTAAAATCATGAATTTTTGGGCTAAATCATTAATATTCACCTTTTTTCTCCCTTTACCGTACCTAATGCCCGCCACGGTGACAGGCGATCGCTGTTCTTGGTTAGCCCAAGGTTCCGATGTACAGACTTTCGGTAAACAGGGCCAAAGTGGGAAAGCTGGCAAGGTCGGCAGCCAAGGCAAAAATAGTGACAGTTTAACCCTTTTTCTCGATGGTTCTCCCCTAAAACTCGATATTTCAGGACAAAAAGGGGTCGATGGTGAAAATGGCAGCAATGGCAGCGATGGCAACTGTAGCGGTCAACCAGGCAACGTAACCAGAAATCTCCAGGCGGCCGGTGGTGGTAACGGTGGCAATGGGGGTGATGGGGGTGATGGGGGCAATGGCGGCGCTTTAACCCTCTATGCCACTAATTTAGATTTTTTAAGACAAGTAACGGTCAATGCGGCCGGAGGCGCTGGGGGTTTTGGGGGTCAGGGAGGCCAGGGGGGCAAGGGTTGTCGCTGTTCCCAACCCTTCTGGACAATTCAAACCTGCAGCGGTAGGCCGGGTGATGCCAATTATAGCTGTACCACCAGAGAATTTAGCTGTCAGGATGGTCTCGATGGGGCGACGGGTAATAGTGGTCGTAACGGTCGCGAGGGTCGTTTAGGACAGTTAACTTTAATTCAAATCGATCGCCCTTTAACTGCCGATCAACCGAGCGCAACTGTTCCCCTGTCGGAGTTAAAAGAACGGGGTTATATTCTCTCTAAAAATAGTTGGGAAACTCGCACTGGGGCAGTGTCTTTATTTTCCCCCGGTTCCCTGATCGATGATCAATATCGGATTTTAGTAGATCGATCGGAACGTTCTTTTATTTTAATTTGGAATGCGCCCCAAGAGTTTAACCGGTTTGCTAATCAGCGTTTTACTTTAACCCTCGATGATCAAAAGGAAATGAAGGTAACTGTCCCCAGTGAACTCTGGATCGAGGGAACCACTCAAAAACGCAATAATGTTACGGAATTTGTCGTTTATAATGCTGTTTTTGAACGAGATGTCACCCAATTAGAAGCAAAAGGTATTACAGGAAATGGTACTGATTTAAGGCTTTTTCTCGAAGATAAAGCTTCCCAATCGAATTTAATCGGCACTAAATTTAAAGTGCGTTATCGCGTCACTCGTTGGCAAGCAGACGACCTGCAAACCAGTCCCAGAACTGATTTTGTCACTCGCTATGAAGGAGATATGCCCGCTAATTTAGTCCGACAGGACGGCAATCAATTTATTCTGGATATCGGTCAATTACCCTTACCTGTGGAATCTTTGCGATCGGGTACTGGGGTAGAAATCGAGTTACTTGCTACGCGTTCTTTTGCTGGTTATTCCAAAGAACAAAAAATCGTCATCCGCGACACGATTAAAGGATCAAATATCCTGCGGAGATAAGTCAAAAAAGTCCCCTTCTCCTTTCTCCGGTGCAGTGTTAACCAGTAATTTAGATAGTCAACTTAAGTAGCTGGTTATAATTAAATTAAAAATAGATTTTAGGTTCGATCCCCCCTTAGTCCTAGGGTTGATTCATAGTAGGGTTGATTCATGAATCAACCCTACCCTTAGTCCCCCCTTGATAAGGGTGGTGTCTGATAATTTTTAACGCCTACCTACTTA
>NZ_JASJFF010001378.1:0-2323 GCF_030065435.1 Microcystis sp. M53603_WE2 | reverse complement strand
TTATAGAGAAAGGCATTTAGCGATTTTTGTCAATTGTTTTTTATCTAGAGCGAACTAATCAATTAAGTCTCTTGCCAGATAAGGATTTAGTCGATTTATGCCCCCCTATCGAACCATACCAAGTAACGAAGAACCTAAAATAAATTATTGAGCAAATATGAGGTGCGTTACGCTGTCGCTAACACACCCTACAAATTATCTATTACATGAGAAGATTAATAACAGAAGTCGCGGATCTAAATTTTCTCAGAATCAGATATAATCAAATTGGGTAAATAACCAAAATAATCTATGAATACGTTAGAACTTCGTGAACAAATCCAAAAATATGTTGAACAACTGTCACCAGAAAAATTACTCGTAGCAGTTGATTTTTTAGCATATTTGGCAACAAGAGAAGATGATGCTACTCAAGAGTTATTAGAGATTGTAGGATTTAAAGAAAATTTTGATCATGCTAGAGAAAATGTAAAACAAGGAAAGGTGATTACTGTTGACAAACTTAAACGACAATATTAATTATACTGTTGTTATTAGTATTGATGCAGGGGAGTTTTTTGAATCTGCTTCTGCTACTTTACAAAAAAAGTTAGATAGATGTTTTGAACGTTTAAAAATTAATCCTCGTAATCATCCTAATATAAAATCTCTCAAAGGTGAGTTAAGCTAAACGGCTTTTACTTCGGATCACCGATATAGACTCCAAAAGGGTTATAGCTGTTGGATCATGCAGGTTAAGCGCCGTTTAGCTTATCAGGTTATTATCGTTATCGAGTAGGTGACTATAGAGTTATTTATGAAATTAATGATGATTTAAAACTGGTAACGATAATTTTTATCGCCCATAGAAGTAAAGTTTATGAATAGCTGAAATAAAAATTAAGCAGCCAATTCTGTAGGGTGTGTTAATTAAATGCAACGTACCTTATAAATTCACCGTTAAATATCTTTGAAAAAAGCATTGTTTGCAAAAATACTTCATTTAAAACACTCAAGCTCTAATTACAGTAATTCTATATTGATTTTCCGTCACCACAACTTCAGTGGATAACCTCTCTTCCATTGGTAAGGCATTTTTCCGCCTATCAAAGATAAATAACCAACCAAAATCTAACCCTAAACGTGCTAAATAAAATTCTAATTGTTCAATTCCATCAGCTTGAGGATCGCGTTTTTTATCACGCCATACTTTTAATTCAATCCCTAAAATTACATCTTTATACTGCAAACATAAATCCATTCTATCGCTACCAATTGCATATTCCCTTTCTAAAACTCCCCCACCATTAACCACACGATGTAAAAAAGCCATTAATACTATATGTGGAGCGATTTCATGATAACCAGTGCTACCTAATAATGGTTCGACCTGTTGTCGCCAAAATTTGAGAAATGCTGTTAATAAAGCATCTATATTTAATTCACCTTCTGAATTTAACCAAGTGGGTGCAATCATCGGTAAAGAAGCCATTGGTGTCACTGTTAACACCCGGGGTAACACTTCCCGATAAATGGGATTAGCAATAGTTAAACCTCCATAGGGGTGCATTTTACATAATCCTAAATCAATGACAAATTGAATATCATCATTAGGTATATTCCCTAATTCTAAACCTGCTAACATCGGTTCAATAATGGCTTGAATTCTTGGTTCTCTTAATCTTTCCGCTAAACTATCTAAGTGAGTATCTTGACGTGCAATTAATATTTCTTTGGCTGTTAAAATGTGTTCCTTAGTAATAGTAATACTTCTATCTTTCGCCATTTTTTCTACAATTTCTTTAGCTAAAGCATTGACTAACCAAGGTTGTCCTTGAGTTAAATAAAATGCTGTTTCTATTGCTTCTGGTGTGAAAATTTGTCCAGTTGCTGCTGTATGTTGTTGATATAATTCTCCCACTTCTGCAAGATTAAAATTTCGCATAGTCAGAGAAGCCACTTTGATATTAAAAGGACTAGATGTATTTAATCTATCACTACCACCAGATGCTACTTTATAATCTCGCACATCTCGTAAACCAATTAATCCTACTGATGAGGGAAAATTTTCAGGACGGTTAGGAAAACCATCTCTTAACTGTCGTAAAACTGATATTAATGTTTGGTCTTGTAAAGAGTCAATTTCATCTATAAATAATACTATGGGACGATTGATAGCTTTTGCCCAACCTCTTAAAAAAGCCTTAATTCTATTTCCTGGTTCTTCCTGTTGCCATTGTTTAACAGGTGGTTGTAATTCGGTCGGTAAACTATCTTGAATTGTATTATACCAAGTTCCTAAAATTGCTAATTCTGCGGCAGTAGGATCATGATTAAATGGACT
>NZ_JASJFF010000028.1:0-9385 GCF_030065435.1 Microcystis sp. M53603_WE2 | reverse complement strand
CCACACCCCACACCCCACACCCCACTTCCCCACTTCCCCATCACCCCACACCCATCCCTAAGCGCCGCAATTCCGGAGATTATATAAAAAAACACCCAGAACAATCGAGGTGATGGACGATACTAAAGGTTGTGTAGGTCATCAGAAAAGCCCTTTCAGGGTAAAATACTATGAAACTAGCGTCACGAGTCAATCAAGTTACTCCCTCCCTTACCCTAGCTATCGACTCTCTGGCCAAGGAAATGAAGAAAAACGGCGAAGATGTCTGTAGTTTTAGCGCCGGGGAGCCAGATTTCGACACACCCACTCACATCAGAGCTGCCGCGAAAAAGGCCCTCGATGAGGGAAAAACTCGCTACGGACCGGCTGCCGGGGAAGCGGGGTTAAGAAAAGCCATCGCCGAGAAATTGCTGCGGGATAATCAATTAGCATACAATGCCGATAATGTCATCGTTACCAATGGCGGTAAACAGTCTCTCTACAATCTAATCATGGCGTTAATTGAAGCGGGGGACGAAGTAATTATTCCCGCACCCTACTGGTTGAGTTATCCTGAAATGGTGACGTTAGCGGGGGGAACATCGGTTATCGTTAACACTAGCCTAGAGAATCACTATAAAATCACCCCCGAACAGCTAGAAGCGGCAATTACACCGAAAACTAAATTATTTGTCCTCAATTCTCCCTCTAATCCCACCGGTATTGTCTATACTCCCGAAGAAATCGCAGCTTTAGCAAACATTGTGGTTGAAAAGGATATTTTAGTGGTTTCTGATGAAATTTACGAGAAAATCCTCTACGATGGCGCAATTCACCGCAGTATCGCTTCTTTTGGTCCAGAAATCTTTCAGCGCAGTATTATTAGTAATGGTTTTGCTAAAGCTTTCTCGATGACGGGGTGGCGCGTCGGTTACATAGCAGGACCGGTGGAAATTGTCAAGGCCATGACTAAGATCCAAAGTCATAGTACCTCCAATGTCTGCACTTTTGCCCAATACGGTGCGATCGCTGCTTTAGAGAGTTCCCAAGATTGCATTGAGGAAATGGTCAAAGCTTTTAGCCAGCGCCGACAGTATATTTTAGAACGAGTGCGAGCCATTCCTGGACTCAATTGTCCTACTCCCAACGGTGCTTTTTATGTGTTTATCGATATTAGTCAAACTGGTTTAAAATCCCGGGATTTTTGTCAGAAACTCCTCGAAACCCAAAAAGTAGCCGCTATCCCCGGTATTGCTTTCGGTGCTGATGATTGTATTCGTCTTTCCTATGCTACAGACCTAAAGACGATTGAAAAAGGATTCGATCGCATTGATAAGTTTATCGGCACTTTGTAGGATGATTACTTTGTCTGTTAGGGTGAACAAAATTCGCCCTTTTTTTTCGGTTTTAACAGCTTAGGTGAGTTGCTCACCTAGAAGGTGATTCAGGCATATTTGAGTATAATTTTCTATCTCAATTGTTAAGCAAAAATCGACTAAATGTTAAGAGTTCGTAACTATTCTGATTGACTGGTATCACTGGAAATGCCCACGCAAACCACAAAATTGCACAATTGTCAATAGGGTTTGAGATGCGCTCACCCTGTAAATGAAACAGATCTACCCCTGAACGGTTATAAATTTTTGTTAACATATTATCTACCGGAAAACCATAAATGTTAAGATTGCTGGCAATTCCCGATCTGAATCTTTACTATATGAGAGCAGTACAACCCAGCCAAACAGAGCCTGTTATTGTCGCTCAATCTTCCCCTGAACCTTCCCTATCAAATCCACCGCCAGGTAACGGCAGTTTCCCTTTAGTGCCGATAGGAGTAACTGTTGTGCTTACTTTGATGCTGGTTGCTTTGTGGTCGCAAAAAGACAAAATTATTGGGGGTTTCAAGGCATGGACTGAACCAGAACCAGACTCAGACACGATTCGATCCCAAGAATTTGCTGTTGATATAGAAGTCTCAAATATTCGTACTCAGGATTATTTACGAGCCAATGTACAAGCGACAATTTATGTCTTTATTGCCGACACAAAAGAAGACAACCAAAAGGCTCAAAAATTTTTGGTAGAAGAAGACAGTATTTCAACCGTAGCCGTAGAGAAAGCTGTTAAAAAACGCGCCGAAACCGCCCTACGAGGAAGTGCCAGTAAACATACATTAGACTATCTGCATACAAATCGCACAGAGGTGGGAAAAGAGGCTACGACTATACTTGGTAACTGCCTAAATCCTCTAGGATTAACTGTTAGAGACCTAGTTATTGGTGAAATTGAAGAAAGTGCCAACTACACTCCTAACAACTATTTCGATGCCAAGGCAGTTGAGGCTCGAACAAAAGTGATTCAACCGGCAATTCTGGCAACTCGCACGGAAGAGTTAAAGACGGAAGAAGCAATACGAAAACAGGAATTAGATACGGAAGAAACAATACGAAAACAGGAATTAGAGAAAGGCAGAGATATAAGGCTAAAGGAATTAGAGATAGGGATTGAACTGGAAAATCAAGAGCTTACACATCAAGAAACATCTTTGAAAAATTTAGAAACACTAGAAAGAGTCGAAAAGGCAAAGATCGACCACGAGCTAAAGATCGAAACCTACCAAAATGATAAAGAAAAAGAACTACAGGAGGCGCTCGAAATCTCTGAATTAGCTTTAAAGAAAAAGCTCGAAATTGCTGAGTTAAACGACAAAAAAGAGCTAGAATCCCTCAAACACAAAACAGAGATTGAAATTCAACTTAACAAGCTCCTACAAGACACAGACTTAATTGAGAAAAATAAAACGTTTCGCTTAAAACAAGCAACAGTCAATCAAGAAATAGAAACGGGAGAAATTGCTGCAACCATCTCGATTATTAGTAAAGAAAAAGAACGGCTGGAAACAGAAATAGAACGCGCCGAAGCAGAAGAAGCTGTTACTACAGCAATTGAAAAAGCCCAAGCCGAACGCCAGAAGCTGCAAGCGGAAATAGCCGCAGAGTCAGTGGAGAACGAAGCAAAAACTATCGAACGTTTGGCAGAAGCAGAAGGTAAGCGTTACCATCTCATACCGGCTACGGATGCCGAGCGCACGGCTAAAATGGTTCGGGAGTTAGCACCTCAATTAATAGAAAATTTACCCCAGGTTGTTGAAATTGCTAAAGCATTAGCTCCCCAAGCGGGGATTTTGGGAGACTCCAATATCTATAATTTTCCCAATGGAAATGGAGAAGAGATTAACAAGTTGATGCTTTCCACCAGTGGTATGTTACTGATTCAATCTTTACTAAATGGTAAGTTAGGAGATTTATTAGGTAAATCGCTCCGCTCTTTGAATAACGATAGCAACAGCGGACAGGATAATTCTGACGGATAAGTAACAGCGAGATTGAGTCATCTAAGCCCATTAATCCCTGCCAATAAAAATAATTTTTCAACAGTAAACAAACTGAGTTTTGGAGTCTAAATTCATGAAAAAAGCAAAACAAAAACCTCCCCTAACATTTCCCCCCTTTCCCAAAGCTATTAATTTCCTCCTGACCTTTTTCTTGGGACTTGGTATGGCTCTTTGCTTTGCTTGGTTAATCAGTCTTACAAGTACGTCTCCCTGTCCACCAGATATATCTGAGGGACAGGAAAAGGTAAAATGTATCACCAAAACAATTAATATTACTGGGTTGCTAAAAAATTTCTCGTATGACGTAAGTCCTCTCTATCTAAGCCTGATACTAGCTGGGGCACTTGGTGGATTACTTTACTCCATATTGCTTGACGGCGAGTTAGAATTGCCGTCTTGGAGTAAGAAAAATCCCAATAATCTCAACCCTGGCTTTTTGGGAGAAATTTTTGTTGGCATAGGTGGGGCATTTATCGCCTATAAGTTCTTACCCCAGGAACTTAGAAACCTTGGCGATCCGGGCTTAGAAATCACGATTTTTGTCACTGGATTGGTGGGCGGCTACGGTGGTAAAGCTATCCTAGATGCGGCATTAAAGAAGGTAATTAACCGTATAGACACGGCTAATGAAGCCAAAGAGATAGCAGAATCTCAGGCAAAAGAACTCGAAGAAAAAACATACATCCGCAATCTAGTCAACCAGCAGATTCAAGAAGGGCTAAATCAGTCCGAATTATCAGAAATGCAAGAGAAACTTGAATCTGCTACTGATGATGTTAAAGAACGTGCTTTTAATCTTGCCCATGATGCCCGTAGCTTGGGAAGGAGAACTCTAACATTTAAAGATCGGGTCAATAGAACAATTCCGATTTTTGAGGCTCTGGTAGCCAGTGATAACAATAATGCCTCGTATAATGCAGAGTTAGGTTATGCTTATATCAGTTCACAGCCTCCTGATTTAGACAAAGCCATCTCCTATCTCGATCGCGCCATCGAACTACGAATACCGGGGGCATCAACGGAGGGAGATAGCTGGAAGTACGAAATGAATCGGGCGATCGCCCGAATTGGCCTTGGCAATTCTCAATCAAGGGATGATATCCTAAAGGATTTGTTTGCTGTTGAGCAGAGGAAAGGACTAGCGCAAGCTATTGACGAGTATGAAAGGGATGGAGTAGATGGGGGAAATAATTCCATAAAAAACTGGCTGATCCAAAATCAAGATTGGGTGAGTCAACAGACTAACGGGAAAGCCTTACTTGATAAAATTCAACTTTCTGCGGTGGCGAAACCTGTCACCTCAACCTTATCAGTAACCCAGAATCGGGCAGATTTGGTCGCTGCCCCCCCCAATACAAAGATTAAAGCAACCATTAAAACCTATCTGAAAAAGCAGCCCATTGATTCATCACAACTCGGTGAAAACGAGAAAAAAGAAGTTCCTGTGGGTACAGAGTATAAAATCCTCAAGCATTCACAAGAATCTGATGGACATTACCTCGTTGAATTAGACTACGGCCAGGGAATTTGGTATGTTTGGTCAGATCACTGGTACTTACCCTGGGAACACAAGATACTATCATCTGTTCCCCAGTCCAGTAAAAATGGTTCAGCGCGGGAAGCCATTGACCAATTATCAAGAATTTCTGCCATCTCCCTAACAAATAGAGGAACCCTCAAAGCCGCAGCCACCCGCTCGATTCAAAGATCAGCTACAGCCACAAAGGTAGAACCCGAAAATTGGGTCATTGCGCCCCCCAATACCATCATCAAGGCAACTACTAAAACCTATCTGAAAAAGCAGCCTATTGATTCATCAGACCTCGGTGAAAACGAGAAAAAAGAAGTTCCTGTGGGCAAAGAATACAAAGTCCTCAAGTATTCAGAAGAAATTGACGGACATTGCCTAGTGGAGTTAGACTACGGTGCTGGCATTTGGTATCTTTGGTCGGATCATTGGCATTTACCTTGGCAAAAATCTAGCAAAGACAATGGCCGATCATCTGTATCCGCGCCAGAATCAAGTCAGCATCAAGGCGTTAATCTTGTAACTCGTCAGCAAGCTGAGTCTGTCTATGGACGTAAAATGAGTGATCAACAATTCAATGACTTAAACTCTTGTTTACAGCGATTTGAAATTAATACAGTGCCACGAATTAGACATTTCCTCAGCCAAACAGCCCATGAAAGTGCAGGTTTGCAATACATGACGGAAATTTGGGGGCCGAGCCAAGTAGCTGCTCAACGAACATATGATCCCCCCTATCCTAAAGCAAAAGAGCTAGGTAATACGAAAATTGGTGAAGGGAAAAAGTATCGCGGAGCAGGTGTAATTCAATTGACTGGTAAGTATAATTATCAAGCTTTTTCTCGTTTTATTAATGATCCCAAGGTGATGGATGGCGCAGATTACGTTGGTGCCAATTATCCTTTTACCAGTGCTGGATTTTGGTGGAAGAATAATAACATGAATGCTCTTTGCGATCGGGGTGGAACTGTTAAAGAGGTAACAAAAAAAGTTAATGGTGGTTATAACGGACTATCGGATCGTCAACGTTATTACGATAAAGCTTGTCAAGTTATCAAACAATTACCTTCTACACCTTTACATACGGAAGAGTTAGCCGCAAAGCCCGAAACAGTCAAGGCAGCAACCTCGACTACCACTGCTCAATCATTTGGGAGCCTTGACTTGGGTAATGATTTGGCCAGCCGAATCATTAAATATATGAAAACAAAAGGCTATCAAGTCTTCACGAATCCGAGAGAATATAACATTGTCTATGTAGAAGGCATGAATCCTAATGGAACCCTCAATGATGATCGTCCCAATGAGTTCAATGATCTGCGTATGGTAATTGAGTTTAAAAATGGGAAACCAGAAATTGTTGGGAGTTGGGAAGCTACCACAGAGCCTGGTGATAAATATACTTACAGTCCTCAAAATCCAAACGGGGCCGCTCGCATCAAGTTCGGACAGTACCAAGCATGGATCAAAGCTTGGCACCCCATGCCCAAAAGTTCAAAAAGTCATGAAGCACTGTTTCAGACCCAACCTATCGAGGTGTACCGAGACTCCAACAAGGATTTTCGACGGGATGGGGACAGGATTCAGAAGGGTATATTTGGCATTAATCAGCACTGGGGCTATGATTTGCCGAAAAATGCCATTAGTGGAGCAAGTGCCGGTTGTCTCGTGGGACGAACAAAACAAGGACACAAAGAATTTATGGCAATCATCAAGCAGGATAAACGCTACCTATCAGACCCTAATTATGTATTCTATACAACGGTTATCCCCGGTGATGATTTAGAGGACGTTTGAAAAGGGTCAAGCTTAACGGAAAAATTTTCAGTACAAAACTACGAGGATGCTTAAATGACACTCACAACCATCGGCAGGGTACCGATTACTGGGAGATAGACAGCGTTAGAAAGTTGTTTAATAGCAGCGGTGCGAGAAACAGGAAAATTAATCTTTTTGTTTCTAAGAGACTTAAATGTCTTCCTTCCTTGCTATACAATGGAATCATGGCACCACCACCGCTAACGATAACCGCAAAAGTAGGAAAGGGTTTTTGGATAGAAATTGCTCGGATGCCACTAGACCTCATTTGATAAATATAAGTAGGTGGTTTCAATTAAATTGAAGATAGATTTTGTCTTTGATCCCTCCTGCTCACCTTGATAAGGGGGGTGCCGATCCCCCCTTAGTCCCCCCTTAATCCCCCCTTAATAAGGGGGGCATCTGACAATTTTTAACAGCCAGTTATCTGTAGTCTCTAGAGGTATTAAGATGAGTGGGATCAAGTTAGAAGATATTAGGGAAATTACCAAGAATCCTCAAGGAAAAGGATATTTAATTATCTTTAATGATAACAGAGTAATTATTTTATATAAAAAAAGAACTATTGCTGCTTTGCTAACTCTGATTAGGTATGGAGAAGGTTGTGAGAGCGATCTAACTAATGCGACCAATAATTTACAAGAGATAAAAACTATACTCAAGGGTAAAATTCCTGAAAATTTAATTCAAGACTCCTATGCTGATGCTAATAAACCTTTTAGCGAACTTTGGAATGAAGAGGGATTTAATTTTATTTATGCTCCCCCAGGACAAAAAAGATTAGGCAGTCAAAAATATATTTTAGATAGTTCCGATCATCAACAACTTTTTACCACTACTAAACCACCGATTAGAACACCTCCCTCATCCCTAATTCAGAGAAATATCTTAGAACAACAAAAAAATAAATGTAATTTTTCTGGCTCAATTCTTAAAAAGAAAGAAAATATCAATCAAAATACCTATGCTAGGGATCGAGTGCGTTTAGTTTGGGATCATCGGATTCCCGTAGAAAAAGGTGGAAATAGTGCCGATGACAATTTTCAAGCTCTCTGCTTCTATTGTAATAAATCCAAATGGCAAATCTGTAATCTTTGTAACTATGCTCCTGATAAATGTTCAGAATGCGTCTTAGCTTTTCCTGAAGTAACTAAGATGATTTTCCCCAGTCAAGAAAATATTGAAGACCGGCTAAATCGAGCTAATTAAGTGATTTAGTAATATTTATACCAATATGTTTAATGACTGGGGGACAGACAGCGTTAGAAAGTTGTTTAATAGCAGCGGTGCGAGAAACAGGAAAATAATAATCATCGGCAAATCCCATTAATCTTTTTATTTCTAAGAGACTTAAATGTCTTCTTTCCTTGCTATACACTGGAATCATGGCACCACCACCGCTAACACTAACTGCAAAAGTAGGAAAGGGTTTTTGGATAGAAATTGCTCGGATGCCACTAGATCTCATTTGATAAATACAATTATCATAATCTACATTAACACTTGCCCTTTCAATACTTATTCTTGTTTTTGGCAGTTGAAAAGATAATTGTTCGGCATTAATTCTGCCAGCATAATAATCAATATACTGCTGCCATTTTCCCGATATGGGAATTGAATAATCCCCTGGAACAATAATTTTTTCAATACCCACTTCTGCATGGCAAGGTTGGGGAAATTGAAAGTTTTTAATTCCTAAATCCTTTCGGAAAGCCAATAAAAAAAAGCGAGGTCTTGATTGAGGAATTTGGAAATATTTACTATCGATAACTGCATAAAAAGCCAGATAATTTATTTCTTTTAACTGGATTAATATATCTTTTAATATCTGCCCTTGATTTAAGCGCACGATATTACTAACATTTTCAAGAAAGATAACTTTAGGCTTTTTTTCATGGCAAATTCTGAGAATTTCCTGAATGGCTAGTCCGCGACTGTCTTGCCAACCTTTTTGTTGTCCTGCTCTGGAAAATGGCTGACAGGGAAATCCCCCACAAAAAACCTCAAAATCGGGAAGTAAGCTAGGAATTAAAGCTTCAACATCTTGCGGTTTTATGGATTCATGAAAATTGTGATTGTAGGTTTTCACACAATCTGGGTTATTTTCGTTGCTAAAAACACATTGCCAACCGATTTGTTCAAGACCGAGACGAAAGCCACCAATTCCCGCATAAAAATCGGCAAAAGTCAAGCAACTATGGGTAAAATTTTTGTTAGCTGGACGAATAGGTAACTCGTTCATAATGTTGATTGAATAACCGAGAGTCTTATCTATTTTCTCAGATATTATTGTACTAGATGTCCAAGGGGACAGATGGACAGACAGGGGGAGAATGTGATTGACTTTCCCTAGGGGCTTTTGTTAAGTTACATTAAGCCCTACAATATAATTCTGGTGAGTTAGACGAAATTCGCTCGATCGCTCGGTCTTATCTGCTCCTAGCTGAGATAGAGAAAAGATAGCGCATCGAGAAACAGAAAAGTTTAGTTCTCAAGCTTTCGTCAATACTGCCCTTGTCATCTACCTTGAGTTATAACCTAGTGTCCCAAACCCTACCTAAACCCTCCCTAAAAAGAGAATTTTTGCCATTTACCCTACAGGATGTCCGTCTAGCTATCCCGGCCCGTTGCTTCCAATCAAGCGTTTTTCGCTCTTTAGCTTACTT
>NZ_JASJFF010000513.1:0-2813 GCF_030065435.1 Microcystis sp. M53603_WE2 | reverse complement strand
CAAGCGGCCGATGAAAAGGTTCCCCCCCGCTTAAATCCCCTCTATCCCCAATGTTTAGAAGTAATTCGTTATCTGCACGCGGCCGGTTTACAATTGGCGATTCTTTCCTCCGATACCACAGCACGAGTTGAGCAATTTGTCAAGGAAAATCACCTATTAAATTATATTAAAATTGTTCGGGGATGCGATCGAGGTTTAAGTAAACCCGATCCCCTATTATTGCAAGAAACCTGTCAAGCTTTGGGGACCGCAGTGGACAAAACCCTGATGGTGGGGGACACTAGGGCCGATTGGGAAATGGCTAAACAGGCAAAATCAGCAGCAGCGATCGCAATTAGTTGGCAACCGGAAAACCATCAAGATTTACAATTAGCTGATGTGGTCATTAGAGAACTTACTGCCATCTCGGTTATCAGTTATCAGTTATGATTTTAGCTGTTAGGAGACAGGATTCAGGATTCAGGATTCAGGATTCAGGAGTCAGGAGATTATTTTTTATTTATTCTCCCCACACCCCACACCCTACACCCTACACCCTACACCCCACACCCCACACCCTACACCCCACACCCCACACCCCACTCCCCCACTTCCCAATTCATAATTCCCTCTATGCTAACAATTGCCTTACCGAAGGGTGCTTTACTAAACGAAAGTATCCAAATATTTCAGAAAATTGGCTTAGATTTTAGTGCCTTTCTTGACTCAAAAAATCGCCAATTACAGATTACCGACCCTACTAACCAAGCGAAAGCGTTATTAGTCAGAGCAACAGATGTACCAGTTTATGTAGAATACGGTCAGGCACAATTAGGCATCGCTGGTTATGATATTTTATTGGAAAAATCTCCCGATGTGGCTAATTTAATTGACCTAAAATTTGGTTATTGTCGGATGTCAGTAGCTGTCCCTGCTGATAGTCCCTATCAAAGTCCTCTAGACATTCCCCATCACGGTAAAGTTGCCTCAAAATTTGTCAATTGTGCTAAGGATTATTTTCGTCGTTTAGATATTCCCGTCGAGATTATACCTCTCTATGGTTCCGTAGAATTAGGCCCGATTACGGGGATGTCAGAAGCGATAGTTGACCTAGTGTCCACCGGTCGAACTTTACGCGAAAATGGTTTAGTAGAAATTGACGAATTATTTGCTAGTAGCGCTCGATTAATCGCCCATCCTCTAAGCTATAGACTAAATCGCGATCAGATTTATAACTGGGTAGAAAAGCTCAGTTTAACGAATCAGCACCCCCCTTATTAAGCGGGTATCAAGGGTAGGGTTGATTCATGAATCAACCCTACCTTAAATCAACCCTACCTTAAATCAACCCTACCTTGAATCAACCCTACCTTGAATCAACCCTAGGGATCAAGAGGGGATTAAAGGCAAAATCTATTTAATTAGAACCATTTACTTATTTCCCCCTAACCTAATTGTTTTAAGAGCAAACCAATAAGCGCACCAGCAAGAATTAACCAAGTAGAATTAACCTGAAAACGTAGTAAAAGAATAGCAGAAATAAGAGATAGAATGATAGCCAATAAATTAAAAGGTAAATTCCCGTAGGGTTGTAACCAAGTAGCTAGAGCTAAATTAAAAATTACCGCTACCATTAAAGCCACGGCACTAGCATTAATTGCATCTAAAAAAGCACCCGCCCAAACCGATTCTCTCAGCTTAGGAATAAGAGGATTAAGTAATAAAACAAAGATAAAAGAAGGAAAGAAAATCGCTAGAGTCGCCACAATTGCCCCCGATACTCCTAATATTTGATAACCGATAAAAGTGGCTGTGGATAATACCGGACCGGGGGTAAATTGACCCACAGCAATAGCATCTAATAATTGTTGCTGGGTTAACCATCCTCTCCCCTGCACTAAATCCCCTTCCAAAAAGGCAACTAACACATAACCACTACCAAATAAAACACTACCCACCTTGAGGAAAAATAGCCCTAATCCTGTTAATGTCGGTGGGATGTTGCTAGGAGTAGCAACCGCCGTCGCACCGCCTATTCCTGCCACAATCAGGGGGAAAGTAGCGAATTTTTTTAGGATAAACATCCCGATAATTCCGCCTAACAGTAAAGCGATAACTTCATTTAAACCTAAGATTAATAATCCGATAACTCCCAATCCGATGAAGAGTAATTGACGGGTTTT
Organism: Microcystis sp. M53603_WE2; assembly: GCF_030065435.1. NCBI lineage: Bacteria > Bacillati > Cyanobacteriota > Cyanophyceae > Chroococcales > Microcystaceae > Microcystis > Microcystis sp. M53603_WE2. Next base: position 651 of record NZ_JASJFF010000513.1, on the reverse strand, counting down.
CAGTGCCTTTTTGCCTAAGCGCCAGAGTGCCTGAAAAATCACCGCAATTACCACCGGTTTAATCCCCGCAAAAATCGGAGCCACATCCGGTAAAGTCCCGTAGGTAGTATAGATCCAAGCTAGAAAACCCGTAATTAACACCGCAGGAGTAATAAAACAAACCCCGGTGATTATTAAACCCGCTAAACCACCAAAAATATAACCGATATGAATGGCCATTTCCGTGGAATTAGGACCAGGAATCAGATTAGTGGCCCCCACCAAATCGAGAAATCGCTCCTTAGTCATCCAACCGCGACGCTTAACCACTTCTTCCTCCATTAAAGCGATATGGGCAGCCGGACCACCAAAACCGATAATGCCGATTTTGAGAAATAAAAGGGCAAGTTGCGAGAGATTGGGAGGCGATGAAGTCAGCATTTTCTGATTACCAATAGTTTTTCTAGAATCAAGTTTATATCCAAAAGAATAAGCTTAAGTTAAATTATTAAGTAAGTAGTTATAGTTAAATTGAAGATAGATTTTGGGTTCGATCCCCCCTCCCCCCCTTGATAAGGGGGGTGTCTGACAACTTTTAACACCTACCTACTTAGCCAGATCTCGTCAATTCCAAAATTCCATAATTGCAAAAGCTTTTTACACAAACTCAAT
>NZ_JASJFF010000165.1:0-2571 GCF_030065435.1 Microcystis sp. M53603_WE2 | reverse complement strand
TAAGAGCTTTTTGTAAGTTTTTCTTTTCTTCTAAGTCTAGGAAATCTTTGGCTGGCATAAGTAGGATTTTTCTAAAATTACTATTTCTATTTTAGGTGGTTTAAGTGCGTTTTAGCTTATCACAGTCTGGGATTTAAAGATGAAGAAAATCATTCACAGTTTCAAAAAGCCAGATATCTTTCTCCCTTTTAAATCTCCTTTAGGTAAGATACATTTTGCTCTTGACCTCAAGACCTTCGCTTTTATCTCTGGTGATGGAACAATCAAACTCTGGAGTTTAGAGACAGGGGAAAAAACTTATATAATTCCAGTAGTTAAACCCTCACAACTAACTCAGAAAGGTGTCAAGCATCCCTCAGATCCGATTTTTATGAGTTTTAGTCCTGACAACAAAATGTTAGCTTCTGTGAACGGCTATGACGGCACTATTAAACTCTGGAATATAGAAACAGGAAAAGAAATCCGTACCTTTACCGAACATGATCCTAATATCCACTATGTTAGTTTTAGTGCCGATGGTAATAAATTAGCAACTGGTAATGATTATGGAATTATCAAAATCTGGAATGTTAAAAATGGTAAACAAATTCTTGCCCTTACAGAGAATAATGAAAATGGCGATGACAATCACTTTGGTGGTTTGGTTTTCAACCCAGATGGTAAGACTCTTGCCGTTATTCGTCAGAAAAAAAAGGAAATTGAACTTTGGAGTTTAGACAAAAAAATAAAATTCCGAACTCTTGTGGATTATGAAGATAGTTTCAATAATGATAATAAGAGTACTATTTTCAATAGTATTCACTTTAGTCCCGATGGCAAAACCCTAGCTTCTGTTGATAATCTTGGAACAATAAAACTCTGGAATGGAAACAATGGCTGGGATTTAGATGCTTTGATGGGGCGTAGTTGCGATTGGGTGCGGGTTTATTTGCAGAATAATATTAATGTCAGGGAGGAGGATAGGCATTTGTGTGATGGGATTGGTACAAAATAGTCAGTATCAGGATTTTGAGGATTAGAGGATTTTCAAGATGCTCAATCTTAAAAGATTGTCAGGAGTTTCCAAGTAAATAATCCAGTTAATCCTAAAATCCCGTTAATCTTGGTTTAGACTTCTTTGTGAGGATACAGAAGGATTGTAGGGCGATGCAGAAGCATTGTAGGGCAATACAGAAAGATTGTAGGACAATGCAGGACTTAAACGCTTTAATGGGGCGTAGTTGCGATTGGGTGCGGGTTTATTTGCACAATCCTAATTCTGGTGTTAAGAAGGAAGATAAGCATTTGTGTGATGGGATTGGTACAAAGAATTAGCCCACCAATTTAATAATAAAGTTGCTCTGTTACAGCCGATTGTTAATTTAGGTTTTTTTTCAGAGATAATCGCCACAAACAGAAACATAAATCGTAGGGTGCGTTAGCCAAAGCGTAACGCACCAATTTAATAATTAAGTTGGTGCGTGGGGCGAGGATTATTAACTTGTTTTTTTGTCAGAGATTATCGCCACAAACACCCACCCTACAAGATCAGGCTTACACAAAAAAAAACAAATTTATGTTATTTTTAAAATAAATCTCAGTCAATAAAAAATATTTATTATGAATATCAAAGTGGTTGTCTGGCAAGAAGACGATGTTTGGTGTGCAAATGTACCAGCTTTGTCTGGTTGTCATACTTGGGCAGAAAATTATGATGATTTGATGGTCATGGTTAAAGAGGCAATAGAAGGCTGGTTAGAAGTTTCTCATGAAAAAAAATTACTTGATCGAAAAGAGAATCAGCAATTAGTCGAGATTTCTGTATGAAGTCAATCTCAGGTAAAAAATTATGTAAAGTCGTTGAAAGATTTGGCTAGAAATTGGCAAGAATTAAAGGAAGTCATTATATCTATACCAAAGAAAATGTTTCTGCAATTATTGTTATACCAACCCATGGAAATCGAGATTTACCGATAGGAACATTAAAAGGTATTCTCAAAGATTCAGGATTAACTGAAGATGATATTTGACAACGTAACGCACCAATTTGATGATAAATTTGGGCGTGGGGCGCGGATTATTAATTTTAGTTTTTCATCAGAATTAGTAACCGCAAACACTCACCCTACAAGCTAATTCGTAGGGTGCGAAGCGCGAAAGTGTAACGCACCAATTGAATAATTAAGTTGTTGCGTTACGGCAGATTATTAATTTGTTTTTTTGTCAGAGATTATCGCCGCAAACACGCACCCTACAAGATTGGAGATCGCACTTCCATCAATTGCCGATCTCTTTCTTCTCTCATTTGATGAATAATTTCAGTAACATCGGTTTTAAATGGTTTTCCCTGACGACGTTCATAAATGGCTTTTCGAGTTGCGTCAATTCGTTCTAATGCAATTTCCCAAGAACGTAGGTTGGGTTGAAGCATGAAACCCAACGCCCGATTATGTTACGCTACCGCTAACCCATCCTACAAATAATTGCGCCTCCCTACTTAGGGGCTGCTGAAAAAGTTTTTCGTGGGGGCAGGGTGTGGGGTGTGGGGTGTGGGGTGTGGGGTTTTACCCATTTTCAGGTGGTCAATTACCT
>NZ_JASJFF010000219.1:0-1902 GCF_030065435.1 Microcystis sp. M53603_WE2 | reverse complement strand
GCCAAGGGAGGGGAAGCGCAGGGGTAATAATTCCAAGAGGTTTAACCCCATGAAAATAGCGATCGCACTGACGATAATTGGTAAACCGATCCCCACCTGTCCATAGACTTTTCCTAAAGTAGCGGCAATTAGTCCCAATCCCGCTAAGGTGGTGGCTAATCCCAGGGAAAACCATGTGGACTGCCAAAAAGCCGCTAAACGACCTTGATTTTCGTAACCCCCGATATAAGCGACGGTAATCGGCAACATCGACAGCATACAGGGGGTAAGACTGGTGAGTAAACCGGCTAGAAAAATCACGGCAATACTGACAAAACTAAGGTGAGTTAGTTGGGAAGTCACTAAGCGATCGGCGTATTGTTCAAGGTGATAGAGTTGAGTCTGTAATTGGTCTAACATATCGGGGAATTTTTCAGGCTAAATTTGGCTCATTTCTAGGATATTACCATCGGGATCACTGACAAATAAGGCCTTTCTACCCGAGGCACTCATTTGAATTGTATAACCTTGACTTTCTAGATAGTTACCCATGGCCGCCACGTCATCAATAGCGAAGGCAATATGAGGATTGCGTCCCCATTTTTGGGGATTGGGACGGTAGTTTTGATAATTGGTATCGACAATTAAATGAATTTGATAATCTCCCACTTGATACCAAACCCCATCGTATTGAAAAGGGCGATCAATTCTAGTCAATCCTAGAACATTTTCGTAAAAGTTAACGGCTTTTTCTAGATCGGTGACTAAAATCCCCGTGTGTAAGGATCGCATGATGTTCATAGTTAATATCTGACTCGCGGATCGAGCCAACTATAGGTTAAATCGGCAATTAAGTTAAAGATAACAATTAAAATCCCATAGATAAAGGTAATCGCCATCACTACGGGGGTATCACTGCGGGAAATAGAATCAATTAATAAAGCACCGATACCCGGCACACGAAACACTTGTTCTGTGACTAAAGCTCCAGTAAAAATTGAGGGAATATCAAGAGCAATCAGGGTGACAACGGGAATTAAAGCATTGCGAACTATATGCTTAGTGAGGACAGAAAAATTAGTTAGTCCCTTGGCTAAGGCAGTTTTAACGTACTCTTGGTGAATTTCTTCGGTTACGGAAGAACGCACGAAACGCATCAACATCGCCCCTTGATATAAGCTTAATACAGTTACGGGCATAATTGACTGTTTAACCTGCTCGATCAAACTATTAAAATCGCTAATTTCTAGGGTACTGTTATAAAAAGATGGTAGCCAGTTTAACTGCACACTAAAGATAATAATTAATAATAATCCCGTCACAAAGGTGGGTAAAGAAAAGCCAAGCATCGAAAAAGTAGAGATGATTTTGTCTAACCAAGAATAGCGCTTGACTGCTGAAATTACGCCCAAAGGAAAAGCGATTAAAACCCCGAAAATATAGGCAATACCGACAATCCAGAGAGTTGTGGGTAAACGCTGCCAAATGAGGGTAAAAACCGGGCTGCGACTGGTGAAAGAATAGCCCATATCTCCTTGAAGAAATGCTAACAACCACTTGACATAACGCACGGGAAGCGGTTGATCTAATCCGAGACTTTTGCGAATATTTTCTCGCACCGCTTCGGTGATAGCGGGATTAGCTGCAAATTCCCCCATCGGATCCCCCGGCGCTAGGGCCAAAATGCCAAAAACCACCATACTAATAGCTAAAAGAGTGGGAATCGAAAATAATAATCTTATCAGAAAATATTTGAGCATTTATTTACTACGCTTCCAGTCCTTGATGTTCCAAGTATTTCTATCCCAGGGAGTTAATTCAAACCCCGACAAACTATTGCTAATTGCCACCACATCGGCACGATGAACTAGGGGAATAATCACAAAATCATTAATTAACATATCATTCATTTTAATCGCTATT
>NZ_JASJFF010001332.1:0-3376 GCF_030065435.1 Microcystis sp. M53603_WE2 | reverse complement strand
TAATATCAGCATATTGCAAACAAATTGGAGAAACTTTACCTAAATGTCCTATTTCTTCATCTTGATAATTATTATTTTTATAATCAACTAAAAAAGTTGTAATTAAATCATAATCTCTATCTGGACTATTATTTGTCTTGTAACTTGGCCATTCGCTGTAACAAGTATATACTTGTTGGGGGCTTAAATGCCACCTACTAATATCATCTAATCCTGTAAAAACATTAACTAAGATGAAAATATCAACAATTATTATTACCAATAAACTTACTTTATTTAATGGTTTATCATTAATCCTTCTTGATCTCCTGAAAAACTGATTCCACAAATTATTAAGTTTAGTAAACATAATCTACTCCTAAGTACAGGACAAAAAGGATGATATTTGGAAACTTCCCGCGCTCTCCCCTATCTAAATGGAGCAAGAGGACTCCCGTTAAATTTCTCCTTAATTAAAAATATACCAGAAATTAACGGGAGATGAATTGCGACCACAGGGTGAGAGCATCTCAAAAGCTATTGACAATTGGCCAATTTTGTGATACGCATGGGCATTTCAGCTGATATCAGTCAATCAGAATAGTTACGAAATCTTAACATTTGGTCGATTTTTGCTTAACAATTGAGATGACAAATTCTCCTCAAATATGCCTGAATCGTCCTCTGGGCAAGGAACCCACACAAAGTTCATTTTGTCAAGGATTGTTAAGATGCGCTTCCCCTGAGCTTATGGATAAATTTATTGGTTTGAGTATGCTGATTTTTGGGTTTGTAATGATGGCCTTTAATCCAGCAGTTGGAGTGCTAGTGGCTCTTTTTGGGTTGATCGTGACTTGGAATAGCGAGAGAACTGTTTCTGTTCGATCACAGGACAGGGATAGGGTTCCTTGTCCTCATTGTGCTGAGTTAATTCAACCGAAAGCGAAGGTGTGCCGTTTCTCTGGGGCCAGGTTTAGATGACCCCTTGTCCTGAGTTTGGGATCGGTGGCAACCCGATCAGAGGTTTCTTCAGTTTTTTGTCACAATTGTTACATTTTTTCAGAGATTTTAATTCGATCGGGTGATTTTTTTTTGATAGGATTGAACCTATAATTTTCTCAGAAATAGTTCTTGTTCTCCATTAACCGTGCCAAACTAAGAACTGCGGACAAATCAAGAGTTTTGGCGTTTCAATAGACCAGATAAACTAATAACTGGCAGTTAGTAGGAAATCTCAGTTATTTTTTGCTAAAATTCTCCTTTTTCCCGCATTTTCTTGCTTGGAAACAAACTTTTTTCCGCTTTCGTCTCTGTCTTTAATTCGCTCCCACTAGGAAACTCAAGGGTAAGATGCTATATTTTCAAAAGCAGGGTCGTCATCATCCTCTGACCCTATTAACAATGCTTTTAAGTGCTTCTTTCGTTGTGGTCTCCCTTTCCTTGACTCCTGCGATCGCACGTCAATTCGCCCCAATTAACCCGATTAAACCGATTCCTTTGGGGAATGATCAATTAATTCCTGCCGGCACAGACATCCCTGTAAAATACGAGCAAGGGGAAAAAATTCTTTTAACCAAACAAGAAACTTTTTCTTTATCTCTGACCGTCACCGATAATATCAAAAATTCCCAAGGACAGACAATTATTCCCGATGGTAGTCAGATTATCGGAGAAATTAAACCTGATGGTCAAGGTTCGCGTTTTTTATCCCAAAAAATCTTTTTAAAAACCCGTCAACCCCAAGAAAAATCTATTGATGCTATTTCGGCAGTTTTCACTCGTCTAGAAAGGCTAATTAAGGGAGTTAACCCCGATAAAATTATTCAGGGTGCAGTATTAGGAAAATCCGCCGCTTCTGTCCTCGCTTCTTTTACTTCTGACCAACCGGTTAGCGAGGGATTATTACGAGGAGGGGGATTAGAAGTATTAGCCGGTTGGTTATTACGAGGAGAATCGGTGGAATTATTGTCAATTAACCCCAAGGAAGATTTAAAATTAACCCTTCGTTCTGATTTTACCGGGCAGTAAGCTGAAAAAAAATCTGGTGTGTTAGTTATTTATCTAACACACCAGCTATCTGGACTAAGCGGCGTTTTGTCGATACCATTCAATGGTTTTCCGCAAACCTTCTTTAAATTCCATTTGAGCAACAAAACCGAATTTTTCCCTAGCGCGGGTTGTATCTAAACAGCGTCGCGGTTGACCATTCGGTTTATCTATTTCCCAAACAATTTCGCCATCAAAACCCATTAAATCACAGATTAATTCGACTAAATCTTTGATAGAAATCTCATAATTTGTACCAAGATTAACCGGATCTGATTCATTATAGAATTGACTGGCCATGACAATGCCTCGCGCTGCATCGGTGGAGTAGAGAAACTCCCGGGTTGGACTACCATCTCCCCAGACAGGAAGTTGTTTATCCCCCCGTTGTTGTGCCTCATAAACCTTGCGAATTAAAGCAGGAATTACATGGGAACTACCCGGATCAAAATTATCCTCTGGCCCGTATAAATTTACCGGTAAAAGATAAATTCCGTTGAAACCATACTGCAAACGATAGGACTCTAATTGTACCAATAAAGCCTTTTTAGCGATACCATAAGGCGCATTGGTTTCTTCGGGATATCCTGACCATAAATCGTCTTCATGGAAAGGTACTGGAGTAAATTTTGGATAGGCACAAATTGTCCCCACACAGACAAATTTTTGCACTCCTGCTAGATAGGCAGCATGAATTAATTGGGTTCCCATCATCAAATTATCATAGAATAATTCGGCGGGTTTTTCCCGATTGAGACCGATACCTCCCACATGGGCAGCCAAATGGATAATTAAATCTTCTTCGTTGGCTAAACGTTGACAGTTTTCCCAAACTCTTAAATCACAATCCTTTGACCGAGGAATTGTAATTTTTTCGGGATTTGCCCCCGCTGCAATTAATTGATTAACTACTTGCCGACCTAAAAATCCAGCCCCCCCGGTGACGACGATTCTCTGTTCGCTTAAATTCAGCATATTTTGACCTCTTTAATCCACAGTTGTCATTGAACGATTGCGAAGATAAGCCAAATCTTTTAATAACTGTCCGCTATCACCACCGTTATTAAGATTAATCCCCAAAGCCGCTAAATCCGCATCTACCATTAATTTTACCAGTCCCTCGAACGTTACCGACGGCTGCCAACCTAATTTCTCTCTGGCTTTTGTGGAATCTCCTATCAATAAATCCACTTCCGCTGGACGCAAATAACGTTCATCAAACTCCACATAATCCTGCCAATTTAAATTAACGTATTGGAAAGAAATATCGAGAAACTCCCGGATAGAATAGGTTTCATTGGTCGCCACCACATAATCATCCGGTTCTTCCTGTTGTAACATTAACCACATC
>NZ_JASJFF010001220.1:0-3212 GCF_030065435.1 Microcystis sp. M53603_WE2 | reverse complement strand
CAGTTTAATTCCGATCGAGGTGGAGTTTCCTGATATAGTTTTAAAAGCAGTCGGTTCAAGACAAAAAGACATGGTTACTAGGGGCGAACAAGGGGTAGAAGTGAGGAAAAACGAGAGCTTTTCTCTGGCTTCCTATCTAGAGGAAAAGCGGTTAATTGTCGAGTCAGCTTTAGATAGCTCTTTAGTTATCGGCAATCCTGCCAAAATCTACGAGGCGATGCGCTATTCTCTCCTCGCCGGTGGCAAACGGCTGCGGCCGATTTTATGTCTGGCTACCTGTGAATTGATGGGGGGTTCCCTAGAGATGGCTTTACCCACCGCTTGCGCCCTAGAAATGATTCACACTATGTCATTAATTCATGACGATTTACCCGCCATGGATAACGATGATTACCGACGTGGGAAATTAACCAACCATAAGGTTTTTGGCGAAGATATCGCTATTTTAGCTGGGGATGGTCTCCTAGCCTACGCTTTCGAGTATGTGGCTACCCAGACTCGTAATGTACCTCCCCTACAGATTTTAGAGGTAATTGCCCGTTTAGGTCGCACGGTCGGGGCAGCGGGTTTAGTGGGAGGTCAGGTTTTAGACTTGGAATCCGAAGGAAAACCCGATATTTCGGCAGAAACTCTCGGTTTTATCCATACTCAGAAAACGGGGGCCCTGTTGGAGACTTCTGTGGTGTCGGGGGCAGTTTTAGCGGGGGCAAAAGGGGAAGATATAGCTAAATTAGCCCGCTATGCCCAAAATATTGGCTTGGCTTTCCAAATTATCGATGATGTTCTCGATATCACGGCGACAAAGGAGGAATTAGGTAAAACCGCCGGTAAGGATCTACAGGCACAAAAAGCCACCTATCCCAGTCTCTGGGGGATAGAAGGGTCCCGCCAGCAAGCTCAACAGTTAATAGACAGTGCCATCGGTGAATTGAGTAGCTACGATGAGGCCGCTGAACCTTTACGGGCCATCGCCGAGTATATTGTTAATCGTAAAAATTAAATTAAACGAATGAGATTATGCAGGACTTCGAGCAGGTGTTACACAATCAAATACTGCTAGTCTCTCTTTTAGCTTGTTTCACTGCCCAGGGACTAAAAGCGCTGATTGAGTTAATCCGCGATGGTAAGGTGAGTCTGCGCTATCTAGTCTCGTCGGGAGGAATGCCTAGCGCTCACTCGGCGCTGGTGGGGGCCTTGGCGACTGGGGTAGGATTACAGATGGGTTGGTCTAGTCCCGAATTTGCGATTGCGGCGCTTTTTGCGGTTATTGTTATGTATGATGCGGCTGGAGTGCGTCAGGCAGCAGGAAAACAGGCCCGGATTCTCAATCAAATTATCGATGAAATGTTCCAGGAGGGCAAGGAATTTAACGAGGAACGTTTAAAGGAATTAATTGGTCATACTCCTTTTCAAGTGCTGGTCGGTTTAAGTTTGGGTATCGGTATCGCCCTGGTGCTGCTCTGTCATTAATTGAGGTGTTTTCTGGGGTTGAGATAAACTAGATTTAAGAACTGAAAATCCGGGGTAATCACTCATGTTACAATCCCTAAAAATTGAGGGCTTTTGCGGTTTTCAAAGTTTTGAGATGGCCAATCTTGGTACGCCAATTCAAATTTGAAACGCATCAGCAGCAATGTTTGAGATAGAGGCAAAAAGGAATCAAAGTTACAGGAATCCACTCAACAAAGTGCTGATAACTGGGTAAATTGGCACAAGCATCGCTCCAGTATTCAGCTACATGGTCTAAATAGGGTTTGCGGCAAAAAGTTTGTTGGTGGGGTTAGGAGTCAGTAGCCGGTCGTCAGTAGCCGGTCGTCGGGAGTTTCAGGCTTTGTTGCCCTCTCTTTTTTGTACCAACTTATGTACTATAATAAGGATAATGCAAGGTTTTTGATGGTCCCAATCCGATTTTCGCAGCATGAACATCGGATTTTAACAGGTCAAAAGCCTTATTTTAAAAGGGTTTTACCATTATTCAGCAAACCCTAAATAATCAGTTTTTAATAACCGGATTTAGTATTATTGGATAAGCCTTTCCACTGAGAAGATGTACCAGACTGAGCCTGAATCCGCCGTATGAAAAGCGATTAAAATCGTCATAATTTCCCCCAGACATAAGCTTATTTTTCGTTGTCGAGTCTTCAGTCCATAAGCAAGTAAGCTTTTTGAGCATTGAGGTGCAAATTATTGGCAAAAATCATCGACAGGACAGAATAAAGCATCTATACTAACTCTAGGGCAAGGTGGCTGAATGGTTTTCTGTTTTTCAGCAGATCACTTCTCCCTTTTCTTATCCCGAACTCAGGTTATATATAAGGAGAATAATTAACCATGACCGAAAATAGAGGACCGATTCCTGTAGTTGTCAACGGTGCAGCCGGCAAAATGGGACGGGAAGTCATTAAAGCCGTTGCTCGTGCCGACGATATGATCTTAGTGGGTGCAGTGGATCGAAATCCAGCTTTTCGAGGTCAAGATGTGGGGGAAGTGGCCGGTTGTGAACCCCTAGAAGTGCCGATTCTCGAGGATTTGCAGAGTGTTTTAGTCCTGGCAACTCAGGAAAAAGTGCAAGGGGTGATGGTGGATTTTACCCATCCCGACGGTGTTTATGACAATACCCGCAGTGCGATCGCCTATGGAGTGCGTCCCGTGGTGGGAACTACGGGATTATCGCCGGCACAACTACAAGATTTAGCCGAATTTGCCGAAAAAGCCAGCACCGGCTGTTTAGTTATCCCCAATTTTTCCCTTGGCATGGTTTTACTACAACAGGCTGCCGTGCAAGCATCCCGCTACTTTGATCATGTGGAAATTATCGAACTGCATCACAATCAAAAAGCAGACGCACCCAGTGGCACAGCCATTAAAACCGCCGAATTACTGGCAGAATTGGGTAAAACCTTTAATCCTGCCCAAGTTTCCGAAAAAGAAACCATCCCCGGCGCTAGAGGCGGTTTAACTGCCGAGAACATCCGTATTCATAGCGTGCGTTTACCCGGTTTAATTGCCCACCAGGAAGTCATTTTCGGTTCCCCCGGGGAAATCTATACCCTTCGTCATGATACCAGCGATCGCTCCTGTTATATGCCGGGGGTTCTCCTCTCTATCCGCAAAGTTACTCAGCTGCAATCCCTCGTCTACGGTTTAGAAAAAATTCTCTAAATTTAGAGAAAGGTAGTTCCTTAATAATTACAGCTGGCTGAATATCGGTG
>NZ_JASJFF010000934.1:0-2153 GCF_030065435.1 Microcystis sp. M53603_WE2 | reverse complement strand
TTCTAGCACTTCTCCCGCAGTAGTGACTAATACTTTAGTAGAAATCGGTAAGCATTTCTTTAGTGATTTCTTGCTACCCTTTGAATTAGCTTCCGTGCTATTATTAATGGCCATGGTCGGAGCAATTATTTTAGCTCGTCGTGACCTTATCCCCACCCTGAAAGCTGAAGAACCTACGGCCACAGCCTTAACATTACCCGAACGACCTAGAGAATTAACCGCCCCTAAATAAGACCAAAGAAAGAGGTATCATGCAGATTCAGTTAGAGTATTATTTGTTATTAGCGGCGGCTTTATTTTGTATCGGAATTTATGGTTTAGTCACCAGTCGCAATGCCGTCCGGGTTTTAATGTCGATCGAATTGATGCTCAATTCCGTTAACATTAACTTAATGGGTTTTTCCAACTATCTTGACCCCGCTAATATCCGAGGCCAAATTTTTACTATTTTCGTGATTACCGTAGCGGCAGCCGAGGCAGCCGTGGGTTTAGCGATTATCCTGACTATCTATCGTAACCGCGACACGATCGATATGGAACAGTTTAACCTGCTCAAATGGTAAGGTTTTAAATAGGGTTTGCTGAATAAATCTAAAAACCTTGTTGGATAAGGTTTTTAAACTTTTTTTCCCTCAAAAAGTGCCGACCATTGGGGTGAACCCCACACCCCACACCCCACACCCCACACCCTGTCCCCACGAAAAACTTTTTCAGCAAACCCTAAATATTTCCCCCCCCTCTCTCCCTTTTTTGGGGAGAGTTTTTTTTGGCTAATTTTCCCTGTTAACGGGGATAAATCTCGGTGACAACTCGATCGGGGGAGCTACTACTAACAACAATGTTATTATCTTCTAAAGTTCCGATCGCTTTATCGCCAGTGAGATTAAATTTTGGTTCCTGTTGTTCATAGATAATATTCCCCTCGGCCTCGACAATTTTTTCCGACATTTTCCAAGTTAAGATCTGACTATACAATTGCGCCCCAGTTTTCTGATTAATTCCCTTAACCCCATCCTTGAGATAAGCGATACGATTGCCTAATTCCACCACCACACGATTACCAGTAATAGTGATTTGATCTTGATATTGAAAAATTTCCGTGGGGCGATCGGAAGTTAGGGTACGATTTTGATAGTTCCAAATTGCCTGAGAACCAGAAATCTGTAAAGGTGGTTCTAAAGAGCGATATTCGAGGTTTTCTTGCAGGATAACCTGATTATTTTTTCTTTCCCAACGACCGCCGATAGCAGTAAGGCGATCGATAATAGTTTTACTAATATAGCGATCAAAAGCGACTTTTTGATCGGTACTAATGACCTGTTGCGGAATTTCCCAGTACAGGCGCTCGGTTTGCAGGACAACACGAGATTCCTTGGCGGTAGCCACCACTTGACCTTGTAATTCTAGTTTTTCTTGGCGCGTGTCGTAGCGTCCTTGGCGCGCCTTAGCTTCTAGTTGTAGATGACTACCTTTGATCCCTTTGGGGGAGATTAAAACACCCTCCTTGGGTAGCCAACGCAATTCCGGCGCGTTAATAATGGCCTTATTGCGGGGATCCACAGCCACAATATTATCTTTGAGGAGAATTTCCTGGCCTTCCTTGTAAACTTCACCGCGGTCAGCACTAACCTGTAAAACCACTTTCCCATCTTGATAGATATTACCTTTGATATTTTCCAGACGGGCGATTTTTTGGTCTTGGGTGTAGGTAGCTTTTTTGACTTGAATTTTCCAGAGGGGTTGTCCGGAGGGGTTAGCCTGTTCTAAGGTGGCATTATTGAGAATTAAGCGGCCAGTTTCCTCAATTTTAGGCGATTCTGTCGGCGAAATTGTCGGCGGATCAGGCGGTTGACAGGCCGTTAATCCCAGCAAACCGATTAGAAGGGCAGCCCCGCGCCCAATTGATAGTTTTAATTGTAACCGCTGCCTCAATTTCGATCGCTCCGCTGCTATTTTCTCTCCTCCCAGTTTAGGGTAAGGGGTCGCCCCTTGACCGGTTGAAAGTAGTTCACTCGCTAGTTTTGCTGGGAAAAACCCCCGGTTGAACGGTGAGAGTTTGTTGTTTACCCCTGCGGTTAATCTCGATTTCCAGATTACCACCGATCGCACTGGTTTCTACACCTTGCTGCACATCGGCGGCGGTTTTAACGGGG
>NZ_JASJFF010000963.1:0-1610 GCF_030065435.1 Microcystis sp. M53603_WE2 | reverse complement strand
TTGATGCCTAATTCTCGTAATTTTGCCGCTAATCTTTCCTTAGCTTGTCGTTCTTGTTCTTTTTCTAAAAGAGCCTGTTCTTTTGCCTGTTGTTCCTGTTCTTTTTCTAAAAGAGCCTGTTCTTTTTCTAAAAGAGCCTGTTCTTTTCCCTGTCGTTCTTGTTCCTTTTCTAAAAGAGCCTGTTCTTTTCCCTGTCGTTCCTGTTCTTTTTCTAAAAGAGCCTGTTCTTTTGCTTGTCTTTGCTGTAATTCAGCTTCTTGGGGAGTGGGAACCAATTGACCATCGGCGGTAAAATAACGCAGTTTACGCTCAAATATGCCTAAATATAATCCTAACTGTTCACTCCATAGATAACCCCGGTCATTGGCAGAAATAGCTTGATATTGTCCCTCAAGTATCGTAAATCCTTGCAATTCTAAGGTATTAGGATCGAACCAAAAATAATTAGGAGTGCGAAAAGTATTTTGGTAGAGAATTTTCTTTTTATTGCGGTCAATATTGGCCGTAGAATCGGAAAGAATCTCGACGATTACATTGGGATATTTTCCCTGTTCTCCCCAAACCACCCAACTTTTGCGGGGACGTTTTTCTGTATCTAAAACCACAAAAAAATCAGGACCACAGAAATCGCGCTTTTTCAGTTGTTCTTCGTTATAGTAGATAGTCAGATTACCGGAAGCGTAGTAATCGTTTTTCTCTTGCCATAACAATTCTAGACAACTGAGAAGAATTATGATCTGTTGCAGGTGTAAATCACTTTCCAAGGGTGGTTCATCACTCCATAAATCCGTGGGGGGACAGGTAACTTCTGGTAAAATGTCGAGAGTTGTCATAGTTTTTACCCTGGCTGGGACATTTATCTAATTATAACAGCTATGAGAAATTATCAATTATGAATGTAGTAGGGTGCGCCCTTCCACGCAACGCTGCATTTTTTCTTTGTATTGTTCGGGAGTGAGTTGCATTCGGGTCTGTCCAGTCAAATCAAGATAATTGTAACTCAAGGGGTTATTGATGGCCGTTTGCAGATTTTAACCAGCTAAATTGTCTGGGGGTTGATGCCTAATTCTCGTAATTTTGCCGCTAATCTTTCCTTAGCTTGTCGTTCTTGTTCTTTTTCTAAAAGAGCCTGTTCTTTTTCTAAAATAGCCTGTTCTTTTGCCTGTCGTTCTTGTTCCTTTTCTAAAAGAATCTGTTCCTTTTCTAAAAGAATCTGTTCCTTTGCTTGTCTTTGCTGTAATTCAGCTTCTTGGGGAGTGGGAACCAGTTGACCATCGACGGTAAAATAACGCAGTTTCCGGTCAAATATGCCTAAATATAATCCTAACTGTTCACTCCATAGATAACCCTGCTCATTGGCAGAAATAGCTTGATATTGTCCCTCAATTAGTCTAAATCCCTGCCATTCTAAGGTATTAGGATCGAACCAAAAATAATTAGGAGTGCGAAAAGTATTTTGGTAGAGAATTTTCTTTTTATTGCGGTCAATATTGGCCGTAGAATCGGAGAGAATCTCGACGATTACATTGGGATATTTTCCCTGTTCTCCCCAAACCACCCAACTTTTGCGGGGACGTTTTTCTGTATCTAAAACCACAAAAAAATCAGGA
>NZ_JASJFF010001092.1:0-8504 GCF_030065435.1 Microcystis sp. M53603_WE2 | reverse complement strand
GCTATCAGAATCCCCCGGTTGGTAAATTCCTGATAACCAACCCGTACCGTTAATCCCTCGATTTTCTCGTCTAATACTTTAATATCGCCTTTTAACTCTGCTTTGAGTTCGGCCTGTCCGATTTCTAATTTTGTGAGACGTTCATCGATTTTGTCGATTTTACTTTCAATCCTGGTCAAGACAGCTTCTAGGGAATAGGTGACAGTTTCGTTAGACATTTTGCTATACTTCTAGACTTATCTGGCGACTATCTTAATTATGAAGGGTTTTCATGGTCTGAGACTTGAGGATTTTAGGGATTGCCGCTCAAAGATTGGGTACTATCCAAGCAAGTACCTAAAACTAGAAAAGGGATGAAGTGGCAGTTTTTTGCGATGCTTAAAATGTGACTGCGATAATTAAACCGGAGACTAATAAGCCAAAACCGCTAACCAAAGGCCAAAAACGGGGATAAAACCGAATATTTCCGCCAGAGTGAGTTATTTGACTCCATTCCAGACGAGGAGATAAATCGCGACGAAACCAACCGAGAACTTGTACAGATGTATTGTTTATTGCTGCCATGGGGGGGTTAGTAGTCCTGATTTTATGCCAAAAACCAAAACGATAGTTAGGAGCGAGGGGAATTATGCCAGTGCTATCTTTAAGAAAGAAATTCTTTCCTTGAGCAATTAACTCACCGCGGAGTCGGACGGGGATAGCTGGGAGGGGATGACTGCAAGGATTATCGGTTAAAGAAAAAATATCGCTGAAACTAGCATTGTTGAGACGAGGATAACTGGCTAATCGATTGATAATTATACCCAAACCCCCACCGACTAAAATTAGGCCCAATGCACCCCAAGAGCTAAATTTCAGCCAAAGAAAATCAGCTATGACAACCCCAATAATAAAGCCTAGTCCCGAAGCATAATATAAACACAGTCGTAGAAAAAAGTTTTGATAGAGTTTCTTGGAATCTAATTCCATTTCTTGACATAATAATTTCCCCAGACTAAATTCTATATCTAGATCCATCTGTCGGGCATAGTTAGTTAAAGCGCGAATCCTTTCACCAGTCAGGGGATGATTAGATTGCAACTCTAACCATTTTGCCCAAGGGTTATATATATCCCAGAGAAAACTCTGTCCGATCCGGCGAGACTCCAATGCGATACCATAAACGTTACCGGCAATGATCGCATCCTGCTCCAGGGCAATATTTAATACATTTGTACTGAATGACAGGGGACTAAACTGGGCAGTTTCTTGGACTAAACCAAAGGCAATTTTTACTAAAGCGCGGGCCAAAGCATTGGGATTACCAGTAACTTGGGCAGCAAAATGATCGGCGAAGTATTCTCTAGTACGAGACAGATAAAGACAGCAAAAAACAATAATTGGCCTAAAAATAGTGATAATTGATGAGAGAAGGGCTAGAAAAACTGTGTCTTGAAAATTATTACCTTGATTTTGGGCAAAAGAATCGAGATAACAGCTTAAATGGTCGAAACTAGCACAGATAGTCATCAGGGCAAAGTCTCCCTGCCAAATATGCCCTAATTCATGAGCATATACCGTCGCTACTTCCTCATCGTCGAGATAGGTAAATAAACCTCTGCTAACTACTAAGCGAGCATTACCCCGTCGAGAGCCATAGGTAAAAGCGAGGGGCTGTCCGTCTTCGATAATGCCTAGTTTTGGCGGTTTTAACCCTTTTTCTCGGCATACACGCCCAATTACCGCCGCCGATTCCGGGCTATACCGTTTAATTTCCGCTAAGGACACCCAACGCACTCGATAAAGACGTTTTTGTGTCCAATCAATTAGATTCGGGGCGATAAAAAGGATGAGTCCGCCTAAGAAACCGGTCAAGAGCAAGGCAATAATTACACCCGTCCCCGCAGGGATGAGCAGCAAACGGGTAATTACAAAAAAAAGACCAAATGCTATAGCATAAAAAGCCGTAATTGTCAATAGTTTAGCAAAAATAAGTCTATTTTCGGGGATAGTCCGGGATAACCGGACACTTACCCGTGCTGCTCGTGCTGCCTTGGGCAGCGCTCGAAATTTGACCCCATTAGTGGCAATACCGATGGTTTTTTGTTCAGCACTAAAGATTGTCAGTAATCGTTTGGCCCACTGACTAACTTCCTGATCAAGATGATTTTCTAATTCCAGAGCTAGGGCGATCGCTTGTTGCCGTTGATTATTGCTGCGATAGGCCCGAGCAAGAGCCATTTTAGCTCGAATATATAAGGGAGAATGAAAATTAGCTGACTGTTGGCAATATTCTTCCAGTAATTCTACGGCCCTTGCGTAATCCTTTAGGCGTAGATATTTTAATCCTTCTTCCAGTGACATAGATATCCCTTAGCTGTTTATCTATGTTTAGAGATACCCAAAATCGTAGGAAAGATTAAAGGAGTTGGGGAAGTGGGGGTGTGGGGTGTGGGGGTGTGGGGGTGTGGGGGATTTTTCAGTGAGCAGTAAACAGTAAACAGTAAACAGTAAACAGTAATCAGTGAACTTAAAACTCTGGGTTCGACGGTAGTTACCATGATGGAAATTACTTGACTACATAGTTATATAGAATTTTAAACATAAATAGGTAAGCCAATGATAATTATTAAGTTTTATCAATATTTTGGGCAGTAGCGATCAAGGGAATCAGACAAGTTAGCGAGCCGATTAGGGAAATAGGGAGTAGAATAGAAAGGTTGTGAGTCTATAACTATCGTTAAAATACTATGGCTTGTCCCAAGAAGAAAACCTCAAATGCCAAGCGCGACCAACGGAGAGCGCACTGGAGAAAGCAAGCGGATCGGGAAGCGCAAAAAGCCTTATCTTTGGGTAAATCTGTCCTTTCTGGTCGTTCTAACAGCTTTGTCTATCCCACTAAAGAGGAAGAAGAAGGGGAAGACGAGGAATAATATTCCTATCGGTCATCAGTTACCAGAAAAATTTGGCTGTAGTTCGCTGTTAACACCGAATAAATGTCCTCAAGGTCTAGGACGGTGTAATAACTTGATAGTGGGGAGTGAGGTATAGAAAACCTTTTCGCTCCCTAATATTTTAAGATTTGTTTAGGGTTTTCGTTGCGAGTCTCAACTAATGTTAGGCAAATTCTTTAAAAAACCAGAATCTCCCGATCAAGACCGAGTTCCTCCGGGCCAATATCTCGCTAGTGGTTTTCCTGTGCTTACCTACGGGGATACTCCCCAAATCAAGACCGAGGAATGGTTATTTAAGGTTTGGGGAAAGGTGGCCACGACTAAAATTTTTAACTGGTCGGATTTTATGGCCCTACCGCAGTGGGAATTTACCAAGGATTTTCACTGTGTCACCCGTTGGTCAAAATTAGATGTGACTTGGACGGGAATTAAGGTATCGGATTTTATCACCTTAATTGACCTGCTGCCGGAAGCTACCCACGTTATGCAACACTGTTATGGCGGTTATACCACTAACCTGACCCTAGAGGAATTCCTGCACGAGGATAATTTTTTCGCTTTTCAATTGTTTGGTCAACCTTTACCCCCCGACCACGGTGGTCCGCTGCGCTTAGTTGTCCCCCATCTCTACGCGTGGAAAAGTTCTAAATGGATTAATGGCTTAGAATTTCTCGATCGAGAGCAATCGGGTTTCTGGGAACGTAATGGCTACCATCGACGAGGTGATCCCTGGTTAGAGGAACGTTATGGCGGTTTTTAACCAGTTTTGGCTTAAAATCGGGTGAGATAAGCAATCAAGTCCGCTAATTCCTATCATTAAAACAAGCAAAAGTCAAGGGGTAAGCAACAAATTTTTACTCGATCGCAACTGGTTAATTATAATTGCCGAATTGCCTGATCGCACTTTTGAACATATCCTGCTAACCCCAATGCTTGAAATAATTTCCGCGCTTGAAGATATGCTTCTTTCGCTTCCGATATACGATCGAGTTTATAGTAGGTAAGTCCCAGATTAAACAGAGTCTTTGGTTCTCCTATGATATACCCCATTTCCTGAAAGATTTCTAAGGACTGTTGATAAAACTCGATCGCTTTTTGGTCTTCTCCTAGGGAACCGTAAACATTCCCCAAACCTAGATAGGAATAAGCTTCTCCTGTTATATCAGAGATTTCCCGTTTGATCGCTAAGGACTGTTGATGAAACTCGATCGCTTTTTGGTATTCTCTTAGGGAATTGTAAATATTGCCCAAATTATTGTAACAATACGCTACTCCCCTTATATCATCAATTTCCTGAAAGATTGCTAAGGACTGTTGGTAAAACTCGATCGCTTTTTGGTATTCTCCTAGGGAATGATAAGCATTGCCTAAATTATTGTAAGAATCTGCTTCTCTCGATCGATCTCCGATTTTCTGAAAGATTGCTAAGGACTGTTGATAAAACTCGATCGCTTTTTGGTCTTCTCCTAGGGAATAGTAAATACCTGCTAATGAGTCGAGACTCGCAACTAAATCAAGTTCTAGATTTAACTCTGTTTGTAAATCGATCGCTTTTTGATAATACTCGATCGCAAGCTGTTGTTCCTGACGATAATCTACCAATGGTGATCGATATAATAAACGAAGGTTATAAATCTTAGCTAAACTGGCATATAAACTCGCTAGTCTTGGCTCTTTTTTGCCTTTATTTACCTCGATTTGCTCGATTAGTTCTAACAAGTCTTCCTTAGAGATTGAAGGAATATCTTTATCTATAGTAATTTCGTCAAAAGATTGTAAAATTGGTAAAATTTCCTGAGAAGGTAAAAAGTTACTTGGAGGAGAAATAAAGCGAAAAACTCCTTTTCGCCAACTCCAAAAATCGGGGGACTTTTTGCGTAAATTTACCTCCACTGTGCTTGTTACCCAAAGAACAATGGAATAGGGAAATTCTCGCAATCCTTCCCTTGTCCATTGCAGATAACCAAAAAATTTATCTAGTTCCGATTTTTCCCGTTGCCATTCGATCGAGTGTAATTTTTCCACTCCTGTGGTTGTGATCACGGCGTTTTTGCTTTGTAATAACTCTGGTTTTCTGGAGACTAAACTAGCAATTGCTGCTCTTAAACTCGGTTCTTTTTGATCTAAATCAATCCGATAACAAGGGATTACTGGTTCTAATTCTTTGCTATAGCGATCGATGATTTCTTCTCGCAATTTTTCCTGATCACACACACAAATTAATATATTTAATCTCTCTTGATTTGCCTCTAGAGACACGATTAAACCTTCGTATTCTCTTTCATTTTGGTCAATAATTGAAGATGTTTCATCAGTCATAATATACCATTCAAATTGTTCCTCTTTTTTTCATTAACTCAACTACAATCGGATGCACGTTATACCAGAGATCGCCATTGCGGTATTCCAAAATATATAAACCATGCAGCAGATCTAGAAAATTTTGATCCTTGAGATCCTTCGGTTTT
Organism: Microcystis sp. M53603_WE2; assembly: GCF_030065435.1. Classification (NCBI taxonomy): domain Bacteria; kingdom Bacillati; phylum Cyanobacteriota; class Cyanophyceae; order Chroococcales; family Microcystaceae; genus Microcystis; species Microcystis sp. M53603_WE2. The sequence goes on along the minus strand of NZ_JASJFF010001092.1, from coordinate 3,103 downwards.
GACTTTTCATAAACAGTTTTAATAATTTCCTCATCTGCTGTACCGATACTTTCAGCAAAATCGAGACTAAGTTCTGTGATTGATTGTTCTAAAACAGCTTGATTAATTTTTAGGGTATTATCATCAGGATAACGACGAACCGATCGCAAACAAACCCGACAGCAATCATTAGTAATGCGAATTAATTCTCGTAACACTCCCCCACTATAAAGACAAATTTTTTCGAGGGTGTCAGGATCGATTAAATCGGAATCGATGCGCTTAGTGATAATCTCGGTTAAAGTAGCAATAATTTGCGGATCGGGTATAGCATTAGGTGAATTAATTTCTCCCTGTTTAAAGAGTTTATATACAGGCATTTGCACGATCTGATCGTTGGTTTCTGTTTGGAGAGTTGCCTTTAAAGCTACCTCTCTTAAAGCGGCGATCGGAATAGTCATAATAATCCGAAAACCGGGCAACATAATCGCTTTAATATGGGATTGAAAAATATCCCTTACCTGTGCTAAGTCAATTTTATCAATGTCATCAACAATTACTAAGATTTTTTTCTGACTTTGGGACTCGATCGCACTAGCTATAATGTTAATTTGGGCAACTAAATCGGTAATTCTCCGCTCATACTTTTGTTTGATTTCCTGACGAATAGTCGAATTAATCTTGAGAATTCCTTTAATGTGAGCTAGTAAAGCAGAAAAGTTAAAACCTGTTTCGATAGTGGCATCTGCTTGATTGGTTTCGGTGCGGATTTGTTCAGCAAACCATTGATAAAAGCTTTTTTTAATAGAATCTTTAATAGTTAAATTTTGGGCTTCCGCTTCTGACATCATCTGAACGGCGATCGAGAATAAAATATTAACATGATTTACGTCTGACATTTCGATCGTGTCTGAGATCGAGAAGAAAACAACAAAATAGCGATCATCTAACTTTCTTTTAAATTCGTAGAGTAGGGTTGACTTACCACAACCCCGATGTCCTGCTAGAATAATTTTTCCGTCTTCCGAAGGACTATCTTCGACCAATTGTTCTAATTCGTCGATAATTTCTGTGCCGTATTTAACAGCAAAACGCTGTAATTCTTTATCCGATCGCAGGGGTAAAAGTTCCAAATTGCGATAGGCTTCTCGAAAGGGTTCCAGTAAAGGACTAACCATGAGTAATTAAATTAAGTGGGTGGGTGGAATTAAATATAAGATGAACGTAGGTTGGGTTGAAGCATGAAACCCAACGCCTGCATGGGTTACTAACCATGAGTAATTAAATTAGACTGTGTTGTGTGAAGATAATTAGCCACAAAGAAAACCAGAAAAAAATTAACTAATAACTGATAAGTAGTTATAATTAAATTGAAGATGGATCCCCCCTGCCCCCCTTGATAAGGGGGGTGCCGATAGGCGGGGGGATCCCCCCTTAATCCCCCCTTGATAAGGGGGGTGTCTGACAACTTTTAACACCTACCTACTTAACTGATAACTGTTATTTTTCTGCTGCCCAACTGTCGGGAGTGTAGGTTTTTAATGCCAAAGCATGGATGGCTTCGGTAGCCAGTGCCGATTGTAAAGCGCCATAAACCATTTGATGCTGTTTAACGCGGGTTTTGCCGGCAAATTCGCCAGAAATAACCACCGCTTCCAAATGATCGCCACCTCCCGTTAAATCCCGAATCATCACCTGTGCATCGGGGATTTGTTCTTGAATCATCGCTTCTACTTGGCGAAAGTCAACCATCGTAACTCCTCAAAAGAATTAAAGATACTCTGATCCCATTGTTACCGAAAGCTCGTCAATGGGGACAAAATTTACTGCTGTGGGGGGGAGTTGTTAGGAGTTGCGGAGGTGGGAGTCGGTGCGGAGATGGGTGTACTGACAAATCCCATCTCGTAGAGTTGTTGATAGCTTTTTTGTCCTAATTCACTGGTGGGGTTTTGGGATTGAATCACCTGAATTAACAAAGGAACCGCCAATTCTGGCTGATTTTGCGCCCTATGGACCAAAGCAAGCTGATAGGTGGCTTCATCCCGCAGTTGTCCGGTGTTTAAAGCACTTTGACGCTGAGAATCGAATACTTTCGGGTCAATTCCTGAGAAACTATTAGCTAATTGCAGATGATAGTTAGATAGTTGGTTAAAAATCCGGCGCGCTTGATTGAGTTTGTCCACAGCGACATCGTATTTAGCGGCATTAATAGCGGCGTTCGCTTCTTCCACTAAACGTTGTCCCCCCTGAAGACTCAGGACACTATCGGCTTGATTTAAGGGTTTTAATTCGTTAGGATCGCTGGTGGGATTGTTAGAGTCGGGGGTTTGTGCTTGTCCGTCAGGTGCGATCGCTATGACTAAACCGATCACCAGAGTGAGCAGATAAATTAAACTATAAGGCTGTTTTCGCTTAACCATAAAATTTCTCGACTTAATGTTCCTGATGGGAACGGCTATTTTTTCTAACATCGACAACTGACCTATAGTAGCTTTTTTGGGGCAGTTTCGATCCGACCCCAGCTTTCTAGACGTTAGATTTAGCGGTTTTGTCGCCATGGCAAGCGCTGATTTTTCCCGAAGAATCAGTACAAGTCCCCAAAAAGTTAGTTTATCCCCCCGATTAATGGTTTAAACACCGATAATTCCCCCCTTGCAAGGCTGTCCAGATAGAATAAAGAGAAAGTAGGAGTTTAGTTAAAATGTCTTTATCGCTGATTACCCGTAAGTTTACGGTGGAAGAATACGAAAAAATGACAACCCAGGGAATAATCAAACCCGATGAAAAAGTGGAATTAATTCGAGGAGAAATTATCAAAATGTCACCGATGGGAACCCGTCATGCTTCTAGTGTAGATAGATTAATACAATTATTCTATCAAAAGTTAGGACATAAAATTATTCTCAGAGTGCAAAATCCGATTAGATTAAATAATAACTCTCAACCAGAACCAGATTTAAGTTTACTAATACCTCGCCCAGATTTTTACGTTGCTGCCCATCCCTGTCCCGAAGATATTTATTTAATTATTGAAGTTTCTGATTCTACCCTCGATTATGATCGCTATACTAAAATCCCTCTTTATGCAGAAGCAAATATTAAAGAGGTTTGGATTGTCAATCTC
>NZ_JASJFF010000702.1:0-1018 GCF_030065435.1 Microcystis sp. M53603_WE2 | reverse complement strand
GGGGGTTATAAGGGATGGAACCCTTATATAGAAAGGCATTTAGCGATTTTTGTCAATTGTTTTTGCTCTAGAGCGAACTAATCAATTAAGTCTCTTGCCAGATAAGGATTTAGTCGATTTATGCCCCCCTATCGAACCATACCAAGTAACGAAGAACCGGATTTCTTTGGTTTTTTCTTCGGTAATGATCGATGACATTGCGCTTAGTCCTTTATTTAAAGTTGGCTGGTGCGTTACATTAATATTAACACACCTTAACGAGATCGGCGATCGCACTTAGATTAGGATTTATTTCGATACATGACCTGGATACTTACACTAGAGTTTGCTACGGCTTGGGGAGTGACTAAGATTTCTATATTCTGACCTAATGCTACTAGAAAGCTAAACATCTGCTCAAGAGAAAATTTTTGCAATCTGCCATTTTTTAAGTTAGAAATTTTAGCCTCGTCAATTCCCAAAATTTGACTGACCTCCTGCTGGCTTAATCCTTTTTCAGTAATCAGATCATAAATCACTGAAGCCAGCTTGACTTTAGCGAGTTTTTCTTCAGCATTAGCAAAGCCTAAGTCTTCAAAAATGTTTCCTGAACTAATAGTATATTCTGTCATAATCATTTATCCCCTTTTTGGTATTTATTGTTGCTCTTTGACAATCTCCTGTGCTTTTTTCAGGCGTTCTTTGATTAGATCAATATTTTGTTTTGGTGTTTTAATCCCTGATTTTGATTTTTTCTTAACCCACATTCCGCACCCTAAGTGTCACAACGTCTCAAAAGAGGAAGATGCCTGAGTCAAAATACTTATCTAGAGGAGTGAGTTGGCGGCAAGCTGCCGGCAACTAAGCCGAAAATTTCAGAGTTCCCCCGGTCATTCTCAATAAACAGTGCTTGTTGAGAATGACCGGTCAATCAGACTTAACATCTAGGGGGAGATGTTCCAGTTGCTCGCTTTGTTGTGTCACCCCTGGAAGTCAATCCAGCTGGTCCAGATAAGAGATAATATTCCTGGCAAGGTTT